>NZ_JBFJMY010000292.1:0-5340 GCF_041633695.1 Hydrogenophaga sp. | reverse complement strand
GCCGCTTGGGCCGTTCCGTGCCAGGGGCTGCGGGCTGGACGCACGAAGAGCACTTTGAGGTTCGCATCGCCAATTCGGAAACCGACGAGCCGTTGCCCATCGGGGAAATGGGCGAGATTCTCGTGCGCCCAAAAGTGCCGTCCGGTTTCATGGCGGGGTACTTCAACGCACCGGCAAAGACGGTGGAGGCCTGGCGCAACCTCTGGTTCCATACCGGCGACGCGGGAACCATGCAAGCCGATGGACTGATCACCTTTGTGGACCGCATCAAGGACTGCATCCGCCGCCGGGGCGAGAACATCTCGGCCACCGAGGTGGAGGAGGTGGTCGCTGCGTTGCCAGGCATCGAGGAGGTGGCGGCTTACGCTGTGCCATCCGATCTGCCGGGCGGTGAAGACGAGGTGATGCTGGCGGTGGTGACCAAACCCGGTGTGACGCTCGACGGCGCGGATATCTTGCGCGCCGCCAGTGGCCAACTGCCCCGGTTCGCCAAACCGCGGTTCGTCAAATTTGTGGACAGGCTGCCAAAGACCGCGACAGGCAAGGTTCAGCGCGCCGTGTTGCGCAAGCAGGGCACCGAACTCGCCTTGGATTTGCAGGGAGCACACAATACGCGGCTGTCTTCGCCGTTCTGAGGGGCTTTCCCCCATGATTTTCACGCGGGTCTCGGTGGTCTGGAGCATGGCCGCCCACTGCGGTTGAGTCAAATAGCGATGCGTAAACCGGCGTGGGATTGCAAGGTTCGGCGCCACCTAAACGATCACCTCCTTGCAAAGACCTGGTTGTGTTCCAGCTGTACTTGTCGGACGAAGCCAGACCCCCGCTTAGATTCCATCCTTCGGATCCGAGTGTGCGAAACGTTTCAGCGGCGCCGACCGAAAGGCCACGCTCTGAGGCCGTTTGTAGCGCGCCAGTCGTTGCTCCACAAAACCGATTAGTTCGGAGGCGCTGACTTGCATGTCCGGTTGAATCGCACAGGTCGCGTGTACGACTTCACCCCAGCGTTCATCAGGCAAACCGAATACGAACGCTTCGGCCACAGCCGGGTGCTCCAGGAGCACCTGTTCCACCTCGGCGGGGTAGACGTTTTCGCCGCCGGTCTTGATGAGTTGCTTGTGTGCTGCGCGGCCGGTAAACCAGAGCCAGCCATCTGTGTCCAGGCGGCCTAAGTCGCCGGTTCGGTGCCAGGGGTCGGCGGGTTTAAAGGCGCGTTGCGTGGTCACGTCCCAGTAGCCTATAAAAACGGTGGGGCCGCACACGGCGATCTCACCTTCAACGCCGGTGTCCACCGGTTGCCCCGTGGCGTCTTGCACGCGCACCTGTGACGGCGCGACGGCGCGGCCTGCAGCACCGGGGCGTTCGCGCTGCAGGCCCAGGCACACCATGCTCGATACCTCGGCCTGGCCGTAGGCTGACCAGAACTGGGCCGCAGGACAGAGGACGGCGAGCCGTTCCAGCGTGCTCGCGGGTTCCAGGCCCATGCAAATGCGCAGGCTGGTGAGCGCCGCGCCGCTGGTCTGAGCCGCGTCGAGCATCGCGCCGAGCATGGGCGCGAAGGTGGCGCAGACCGTGACGCAGTGTTCGTCTATGGCGGCCACCGCAGCAGCGGGGTCGAAGCGCGGCAGCAGCACACATGTGCCACCGGCGCCCAGCAGTGCAAGCGACAGACCTATACCGGCAGCGTGGAACAGCGGCAGCACGCCGAGCCAGCGGTCGTCCACTCCGAGCGACCAGACGGCTGCGAGTTGGCGGGCGGACGCCGTTAGCTGCGATTGCGCCAGCACCGCACCTCGCGCGTGGCCGTCCACGGCCGCGGTGTACAGCATCAGTACGCCGCGCATCGGTGCATCCTGCCGTTGCACCAGTGCCGCAGTTTGTAGGCCGGCGCACGCCAGCGACGGCCACGTCGCGGTGTCGAGCTCCACCTTGAGCACACCGGGCATGCCGTCGGGCCACGCGGCCTGCCACATGAGCGCACACCCAGCGTCGACCACCGCAAGCACGGGCGTGGCGTCGCGCGACTGCTGGACCATTTCTGCGGGCGAGAGCCGCAGGTTGAGCGGTACCAGCATAGCCCCGAGCCAGGCCACAGCACCCAGCAGCACCAGTACCTCGGTGCGGTTGCCCGCCAGCAGCAGCACGCGATCACCTTGCCTGACGCCTGCGGCAGCCAGCGCGGCGGCTTGGCGTTGCACCGCTTCGTACAGCGTGGCGTGGGAATGGGGGTTGCCATCGACGACGACTGCCGCACGGTCGGTGTGCACCTCGGCGTTGTGCGCGAGCATGTCGATCAAGGTTGAGAATTCGGGTGTCATGGGGTCATCCTTGAAATCGTGAAGGCACCAGCGGGTACGAGACGGTGGCTGCGCAGCCGTGCGGCGTCGTATTCGGCGGCCAATTCGTCCACCAGCGTGGCGGGTGAACCAACGCTGGTGATGACCAGTTCAACCTTTTCGCGGATGAGACAGGCGAGGTCGTCCGCGAGCGTGGCGCTGCGCACTATGAGGTTGATGGCAAAGGGTGCGGCGTTCGCGCCGTCGATGGCCTCGCGAATTGAGGCGATCCACACCGAGAGTTCACCATGCTGACGGCAGTTCGCGGCGGGAAAGGCGCCGATCACGCCCGAGCGGCAGGCGGCCGCGACCAGCGCCGGCCCGGACACATGCAGCATGGGTGCGGCGATCAGCGGCAGGCGCAGTCGCGTGAGCCATTCAGCGGGCAAGGCCATGGTGGGGTGGACTCAGCGGCCAGTGAACTGTGCTTGGCGCTTGCCCACGAAGGCCGTGATGCCTTCGCGCGCATCGGCGGTGCGGGCGCAGGCTCTCAGCAGTTGCTGCTCGAGTGAGAGGTAGGCCTGCAGCGAGAGCGAAGGACCTTCGAGCGAAAGGCGCTTCATCGCGGCCAGCGATGCCGGCGCCGAGGCGCACAGCCGCTTCACCAGGGCCTGTGCGGCAGCATCCAGCTGTGCGGCGGGATGCACTTGGTCCACCGCACCTGCGGCCAGGCAGCGCTGCGCGTCTATCGCGTCGCTGAGCATCAGCCACTGCTGCGCGCGAACCGAGCCGATGCGCCGCGCCAGAAAATAGGACGCACCCACGTCCGGCGAGAGACCGATGGCTGCGTAGCCGGTGCGCAGTTTCATGGTGTCGCTGGCGAGCACAAAGTCGCCGCACAGGGCCAGGCCCACACCGGCACCCCCCACCGGGCCATTCACCACCGTGACGATGGGGCAGGTGGCCTGCGCCAGCTTCAGGTAGGCGGGCAGCAACTGGTCCAGGATCTCGTCGACCAGCTCGGCGAGCCGGTCGCCGGCCTTCACGAACTCGCGGATGTCACCCCCGGCGCAGAAGATGGCGCCGCGCGCCTCGATCGCGATCACGCGCGGTTGGCCCGCGAGCACCTCGTCGATCGCGCGCACCAGCGCAGGCGCGCTCGACGAACCCAGTGCGTTGTTGTTTTCGGGTCGGTTGAGCACGATACGCCCCACGCCCAGGCTGTCCAAATTCCATTCGATGCCGTTCATGTTGTTCATGATGCTTTCCCGGTTGTGTGAAGTGGCCCAGCCTGGGATGCCGCCGATCTGGCTCCGCCAGTCGGCCAGCATCGCCCCCTGGGGGGTGACGTCGAAGGCGGCGCGGGGGAGCTCATCCCAACCAGCGCTTGCGCCGGCGATAGTGTTTGACTTCTCGGTAGTTGCGCCGCTCGCCGCTGGCCTGGTTACCCAGATAGAACTCCTGGATGTCTTCGTTGGCACGCAGTTCGGCGGCGGTGCCTTCCAGGACCACGCGGCCGTTCTCGAGGATGTAGCCGTGGTCGGCCAGCTCCAACGCGGCCTGGGCGTGCTGCTCCACGATGAGCAGCGAAACGCCTTCGGCGCGCAGCTTCGCCAGCAGTCCGAAGATTTCGCTCACCATCATGGGCGCCAGGCCCAGCGAGGGCTCGTCGATCATCAGCAGCCGTGGCCTGGCCATCATGGCGCGGCCGATCAACAGCAACTGCTGTTCGCCACCGGAGAGGTAGCCCGCGGTGCGGGTGCGCAGCTCGGCCAGACGCGGGATCAGGCTGTACACCCGTTCCAGGCCCTGCTTCACGTCGGCCAGGCGCGTGAGCCGGTGCCCACCCACGACGAGGTTCTGCTCTGCCGTCATGTGGCGCAGCACCTTTCGGCCCTCTACCACGTGCACCACACCATCGGCCACCATCTTTTCGGTGGAAACGCCTGTGACGTCCTTCCCCAGCATGCGCACCTGGCCCGATGAGACGCGGCCTTCCTCCACGTCCAGCATGCCGGAAATGGTCTTGAGGGTGGTGCTCTTGCCGGCTCCGTTGGGGCCGAGCAGCACGGTGCACCCCCCTGCTGCTACCTCCAGCGCAATGCCTTTCAGCGAAAGGATCACGTCGGCGTAGAGCACTTCGACGTTGTTGAGAGCGATCAGCGGTTCAGACACGGCTGCACTCTCACCATTTGGCCAATTTGGGCACCGGAACGCCCTTGGCCACCGTGGTCAGCTTGCCGCCCACCACCTGACCAATGTTGACGCGCGGGTCCTTGGTTGGAAACGGGGCCTCGACCGAGAAGTCAATGTCGCCACCGGTGAATCCGTAGAAGTCCTTGGCGGGAAAGGTCGTGTCGATCAGCGTGTGGTGCAGCATCTCTCCGGTCAGCTTGTCGCCACCGTTTTTCTTCGCTGCGGCTTCAACCACGCGCACCATCACCAGTGCCTGGCTGATACCGATGGTGGTGAGCGAGTGCCACGGCCCCTTCAGACCGTGCTTGGCGACCAGCATGTCGTAGAAGCGTTTGGCTTCGGTGTCTTCCTCTGTGGCGATGACGCTGCCATGCACCTCGTAGTCACCTTCCATGGCTGCGATGCTGCCCATCAGCTTTTGCAGCATCGCGGGCGAATTCTGGAGGCTGTAGGCGATCGGCACGTTCTTACCCAGCGCCTGCATGGCGCGCTTGACCGCCACCGCTTGCTGGATGTTGGTGGGTACCAGTACCACTTCGGCGCCCGCGTTCAGCACGCGCCGCAACTGCAGCGTCACGTCCGACGGCTGGGGTTCGACGTAAACCATCTCCACCAGGTCCACGATCGCGGGGTTGGCCTTCGCATACGCCGCGACGCCTTTGCCCATGTCGGCAAACGTGGGCGAGGCCTCGGTGGTGAACATCGCGATTTTCACCGGTCGCGTGCCACCAGCCTTGTTCTTCTGGAACCATTCGATGAAGCCCGTCAGTTCGTGCACGAAGGTGGGCCGCGTGGCCATCACCCACTGGTTGGGGCGCCAGCCGAATCCGTTGGCCGCAGAGCCCAGGATCATGGGTACCTTGTCGGTGGG
>NZ_JBFJMY010000291.1:0-5344 GCF_041633695.1 Hydrogenophaga sp. | reverse complement strand
TCCACAGCGCGTGGTTCGGCTGGCCGCCCTGGTCGGTGGTTTTCCATTGATCTCGCAAGCCACGCAGGGTTTCCTGCATCTTGCGCCCGCCCATGCGCTGCCCTTCGGGGGGCGCGAGCAAGGCCTCGGCCTTGGCAACCAGCTCTTCGCGCAACTGGTCGGCGCGCCATTTTTGCCAACCTTCGAGTTCGCCCGCCTGCCCCAGCGCGGCGTGGGCGCGGGCTTCCAGTTCCGGCCCGATCAAACGGCTGTGCGCCTTGAGCACGGCCCGCACGTCGGCTGCGGCCTTGGGCGTGGCCTTGCCGTGACCTTCGGCCAACTCGCGCTCGAGCACCACCAGGGCTTGATCCAGATCGGCCGCGACCTTGGCCCGCTTCTCCTGGCTGACCTTGGCCTGGTGAGCGGCTTTCTCGGCCGGTATGGCGGCTTCTTCGCCCCGCGCCAGACGCAGTTCGTCGGCCCACACCGGCACGGCCGGCAGGGGCGCCTGGGGATTGGCATCGGCGGCCACAGCTTGCTGCAGCGCCGCTTCAAACGCTTCCCAGACCAGTTGCAACTGGTTGCGCGAGCCGTCCAACATCGGCGGGAATTTGGGCTCCACACTCGGCCACAACGGTTCTTCGCTCAATTGGCCTGCTTGCTGCTGCCAATGGGCGACATCGGCACGCAACACTTCGGCGCTGCTTTGCGCTTCGCGCCAGGCTTTGGTCGACAAAACTTCGATGCGCTGGGCGATCAGCACGGCAGACTCGCGCTCCACCTGCACCCGGTGCTGCAAGTCTTCGATCGCTTTGATGCGCTCGCTCAGTTCCTGCTTCAAGGCCGCCAGCGGTTCGCGCGACAGCGGGGCACCAGCGCGCGCGGCGTCGCGCTGCCAGGCCATGGCGTCGGCCAGGTTCAGGCGCGAATGGTCGAGCAGCACACGGGCTTTTTGTGCCCATTCCGCTGCGATGTTCTCTTGCGCTTTCTGGCGCTTGAGTTCATCGAGCTTTTCCTTGAGCGGTTTGGCCGCGCCCCGGTCGCGGTGCGACAACTCTTTGAACACCTCGTTCATCAGCTCCAGCTCTGGCTCGGTCAGCAGCCACTCGCGGATGCGCGCGGCCCGCTCGCCCGAGGTGGGTGCAGAGAAGGCCCCGCCGGTCGGGGCGTCCAGTGGGTGGGGTGCGGCGGATTTGGGTGGTGGCGTGTTCACGACGGGTTCGGCGGTTGAGGACGTGGATTTGCGCAGGGAAAACAGCGACATACAAAAACAAATGGGCAGACAGCAGGCCGCGCCGGGATGACGCCGCTATCTCCATATTGTCGCCGTTGTTGAATGCCGCTGAACACCCCCCGTGCTTGTCCACTCTAGACAGGGCGCCCAGCCTTCAGCGCGGCGCCAGTTCCAGCGCCGCTTGCGGCTTCCAGGACCCACCCGCTGCCTTGAGCTGGGGAGCCCCCAGAAACATGCGCGCCTCGGGCAATTCGCGCTGGGCCATGTAATCTTTCACCGCCACCGCGCGCGCCACCGCCAGCTCGCGCATGGCGTCTTCTTCCGCCGGCACAGAGGCCAGTAGCAGGCTTTCCATTTCGGCCTGCGGAATGTCCTTGGCGATTCCAACGAAGTTGCGTGGCTTGGGCACGTCTGCCCGGCTATACACCGCCTTGAGCAAGGCCGGGTATTCGGCGGGGCTGACCGCCAGCGTCGCGCTCACCGCCTGGCCGGCGCGGACCTGCAGGCGGCGCTTCTCGGCCAGCACCCGCTCGTCCAGGCGGGCGCGCTGGTAAGCGCTGCGTTCCGCCTCCAGATCGCTGTGCCCGACCACCGTCAGCTGCAAAGCGGGCCGGTCGGCCAGCGCCTTGGCCACCAGATCCAGCCGCTTCTTGGCTTCGTCGTCCAGTTGCGCGCGGCCCGGGGCAAAAGCGACCTGGCTGAGTTCGTCGCCACCGCCACCCAGCGCGCTGGCCAACAGCGAAAAAGGCGCCGTCAAAGCCTTGCCGATCAGATTGAAGATGAGCCGAAAGATGACAGGGCCCAGACGGAACTGCGGATCGTTGATGGAACCACTCACCGGCAGGTTGATGTCGATCACGCCGTTGCGATCGGCCAGCAAAGCCACCGCCAGCTTGACCGGCAGATTGGGTGCCTCGCTGCCCGCCACCCGCTCGCCGAAACGCAACTGGTTCAGGATGATCTGGTTGCTGGCGCTGAGCTGGCCGTTCGGCTCAATGCGGTAAGACACGTCCACACTGAGCTTGCCGCGCTCCATGCCGTAACCGGCGTATTTGACGCTGTAGGGCGACAGCGGCGGCAACTCCAGATCGCGCACCTCGCCTTTGATGTCCAGCGCCAGCGGCTGGGCCAGCGGATTGAGCTTGCCCACGATCTCCAGCGAGGCCGTGCCCTCTGCCCGGCCGCGCAAGCGCAGGTCGGCCAGCTGTGGCGTGCCCCCGGTGGGCGTGCTGGCGTTGCTGAAGGCGCTCAAGGCTCCGGTGAGTTCGCTCAAGTTGGCCGAATAGTTGGGACGGATGAAGCGGTCTGAAAAATACACGCGACCATTGACCAGACTGACCGGCCCGAAACGGATGTCGGCGGGCGGACCTGCTGCTGGATCGGCGGCGGTGCTCGAAGCGACGACCGTACCGGTACCCGTGGCCGGCTCGCTTTTGACCAGCCCCTGCAAGTTGATGCGCCCAGTCTCGTCCACGATGATGCGGGCGAAATAGTCGCTCAACACGGTTTCTGCAACCTGCACTTGGGTGGCAGCACCCGGCTGCAGACCCACCCGCAAACCGCGCAGGCCGAGCGACTTCCAGGCCAGCAAGTCTTCGCTGGGTGAGCGCGTATTGGCGCGAAACTCGTCCAGCGCCAAATCGCCTTCCAGCTTCAGCGCCAAACCCTGCGGCGGCAAACCCACTTCCAGCGTGCCCTTGTAGCTGGCGTCGGCGCGCAGCAGTTCCATGTTCAGCTGGTCACCAAAATACGGCTCCAGCGCGTGCACCGGCAGGCTTTCGGCCTGCAGCTTGCCACGCACCAACAGCGACTCTTTGCCTGACGGCACGGGGGACGGCAGGCGCAGCGAGCCGGTGAAATCCAGGCGCCCAGGGTCTGCCTGGCTGGCCTGGCCCGCGCCCAGGCGCAGAGCCAACGACACCGGCATGGCCACCTGTTGCCCGTCCAACGGCCGCAGGTTCTGCAAGCGCAGCTTCAAAGCGCTGAACACCAGGTGCACCGGACGCGCAGGCAGCGCGTCCTTCCAGGTAACGGCGCCTGCTTCGATCTGCAGATCGGAAAGCAGCAGCTTCCAGGGCTCGGACGGGCTCTCGGACGCCGGGGTCGCGGCTGGTCGAGGTTGCGCCTGCGACGGCACCATCCACCGCTGTGCCATCCACTGCCCTTCGGCATCCCGCTCCAAGGGAATGATCGGGCGCGTCAACACCGTCTTTTCAATCGCCACGGTGCGCTGCACCAGATCCAAGGCCAGGTTTTCTATATGCAGCCGCTCCAGGCTCGCCAGTGGCTGTTTGGGCGTGCCCAGGCGCAAGGCGTTGAAGTCCACCTGTGGCGCGCGCAGCAGCAGCGACATGGGTGCTGTGCCTTGCGCGGCTTTCCATTCCAGCGCCGCGTCGCCCTGCACACGCCCGTCCAGGCCCGGCTTGAGCACCTGCGCCAGATAAGGCGCAAGCGCGCCCAGAGGAAATTCGCCCAGCGCCAGGGTGGCACTGGCCGCCACGTCGGTGGCGCTGCCCGACAAGCTCAAAGGCGTCTGGCCCAGCAACGCCGAAGCCTCGAAGGGCACCGGCGCTTGCATCGGCCAGCTCAGCCCGGTCATGCCCACCTGGAGTTCGCCCAGGGTCAGCTGAGCGCTCGGTTGAACGGCCGCGTCGGACCACAGCAGTTCGCCGCGCTCCAGCGCCACCCGCTCCACCGCCACCTGCCAGGCCGCATCGTCGCTCCGAGGCGCTGGGGCCTGGCCCACCTGCGCACCCGGCGCCGCCGGGCCGGGTGGGGTCGGCGCCAGGGCGCCGAAGCGCTCAACCAGGCGCTGTATGTTGGTCTGGCCAGCCGCATCGCGCGACAGCGACAAGCGCGGCGCCACCAGCTGTATCGAACGCAGATCGGCGCGCCGTTGAAAAATTTGCACCGCTTGTGCCTGCACCTCCAGGCGCTCAAACGACAGCCCATCGCGAACGGTGCCGTCTGCAGCCACCTCGTGCATGCGAAAGTCGCTCAGACCCACGGCACCCGACACCGAGACACGTGGCGCTTGCTGCCATTCGAATTGCAGCTTGAGCGCCAGATCCAGGACGCCGGCTTCCGGTCGCAGCGGCCACTGCGCCGGCCAATACGCCAGATAGGGTTGTAAATCGAGCGCCGGGATGCGGATGCTGGCTTCGGTCTCTCGGTTCTGGGCAAACGGGGTGCTGGCGGCCTGGCTGTCGAAGGCGCTGCCGTTCAGCACAAACGCCAGGCGCGGCTGGGTCACGACTTCGCGCCGCGAGTCCAAATTGCTCAGAAACGGCAGATCAAAGCTGAGCGCCCGGAGTTGGTGGACGTGGTTCACACGGTCGTCCACAAAATCCACCTCGCCGCCGCTCAGGTGTATGTTGAACAAGGCAAAGTGCGCAGACGAAGAGGCGTCTTCCTCACTGGGTTGATTCAAGCGTGCCAGCACATCATCCAGGTCGTACCGGCCTTCGCCCAGGTGCCGCACATACAAGCGGGGCCGTTCCACCTGGATCGCGTCCACCACGGGCGCCAGGCGCAGCAGCGACTGCAATTCTGCGTTGGCGTAGACGCGCCCGACCGAAAACTGCTCGCCCGTGCCCGCCGCGTCGGCCACCCGCAGCCCTTCCAAAGTGAGTTCCAGCGTCCAGGGCCGGAAATCCACTTTCTCGACCGTGACCGTCCTGCCCAGCAAGGCGCTGGCCTGTTTTTGCAACTGCCATTTCAGCAAGGGTGGCATCAACAGCCAAGCCAGCAACCACACGGCCAGCAAAGCCGCGACGGACCAGGTGAGGCGCCGCAACCAGAGGCGGCGAACGGTGTCGGCGGGTGGGTTGGGTGTGGGAGCTTGCGTGCGCATGGCGCCAGTGTCGCCGAACCGATCCGGTTTGGCAGCCGTCTTGGGAGCCCCAAAAAAGAAACCCCGGCGGGCTGAACCCTCCGGGGTTGACGGCGGGCAAATATGCACTTGCCGTCGGTTTGGCGGAGGGAGTTTGATGTCTCTCCAGCCTGGAAGCAAGAGATTGCTTCCGATGGGGCCGGAAGGTGGGTAAGCACCTCACCGACCAACATCTGTCGCAGGGACAGACAAGCGCAGATTAACCGCCTTGGGTTCTGGACTCAAGCGCTTTCTGGACG
>NZ_JBFJMY010000290.1:0-5394 GCF_041633695.1 Hydrogenophaga sp. | reverse complement strand
GGTCATGTATTCAATGGCACACAGCCAGATTCGTACCCGGAGCGGGTGTCTTCATCCAGCACACGCCGTGGAACCGGCTTTGCCGGGCCACAGGCGTGGTCCCCCTGGGGGGAAGCCGCGAAGCGGCGCAGGGGGGGCTCATACACGGGGGAGCTCATTTCCACGGCCGGTGGTAAGCACCCAGCGTGTGCTGCTGGCCCTCGGCCACCTCATCGAGGGCGGACATCCAGGCACCTCTGGGGGCGTAGTGCTGTGGCTGGGCCAGGCAATGGTCGATGGCCTCGCGCCAGACATGGGTGACCTGCGCCACGTAGGCCGGACTGCGCTGGCGGCCTTCGATCTTGATGGCGCGCACGCCCATTTGAAGCAATTGCGGCAACAGGGTCAGGGTGTTGAGGCTGGTGGGTTCTTCGATGGCGTAGTAGGCCTGGTCGTCCTCCACATCGAAGCGGCCTTTGCACAGCGTGGGATAGCCTGCGCTTTCGCCGGGCGCATAGCGGTCGATCAGCACGCCGCCCAGGCGCGACTCCAGGCCGCGCGGCGTTTCCTGCCAGCGCACCGCTTTCGGCGGTGAGCACACGCCATGCGTGTTGGGTGATTCGCCGGTGACATAGGACGAAAGCGCACAGCGCCCTTCGACCATCACACACAGACTGCCAAAGCCGAACACCTCGATCTCCACCGGCGTTTTCTGCAGCACCTGCTTTACCTGATCGAGCGAAAGCACACGCGGCAACACCGCGCGCGAAATGCCGAACTGCTGGTGGTACAGGTTGATGGCATCAAAGTTGGTGGCCGAGCCTTGAACCGAGAGGTGCAGGCGCAGCTGGGGATGGCGCTCGACGGCGTAGCGCATCAGGCCGGGGTCGGCCAGGATGACGGCGTCCACACCCAGGTTCACCGCTGTGTCCATGGCGGTGCGCCAGCGTTCGGGCTGGGCCGCCTGGGGATAGGTGTTGAGCGCCATGAACACCTGCGCGCCTCTGGCATGGGCGTAGGCCACGCCACTGGCGATGGCGGCATCGTCGAAGTTGAGGCCTGCGAAGTTGCGCGCGTTGGTCGCGTCGCGCAGGCCGAGGTAGACACAGTTGGCGCCGTTGTCCACAGCCGCCTTGAGGGCGGGCAGGCTGCCGGCGGGGCAGACCAGGTCCATGCGAGCGCGGGTTGGCGTGCTGGTTTCGGGGGCTGGTGAGGCGGTGGGGTTCATGGTGCGTGGGCGGGTGGCGCCTGCGGGCGGTGATCGTGGGCCACCTGGTGCAAACAGCAGGAGACGGTAGCAGCGAGCCGCCTCGGCTTCCTTGATGCAGCGCAACATGGCACTGCCTTGATCTAGCGCAAGTCGGCGCCCCACCCGGCGCGGGAGAATCGCACCCTGGGATCCCTCCATGCCTGCGGCGTTCGTACCGGCGGTCGGCGTTTCGCCGTTCAGATTCGCACGGCGCGGCGGTTTGTGTTGACCCCGCCCGAGCCCAACTCATGCCCAAGTCCCTTTCGCTCTCCGCCAAACTGTTTCGCACCGGTGCGGCCTTGCTCATCGTGGCGCTGACTTCGATCGGCCTCACCTTGTGGGTCACCTGGCAGTTGGAGGGCGGTGCGGCTTCGGTGAACGAGGCTGGGCGCATGCGCATGCAGACCTGGCGTTTGTCCAGCGCGGTGCAGGCCGGTCTGCCCGCATCGGATGTGGCGGCGCTGGTGTCGCAGTTCGACCAGAGCCTGGCTCTGCTGAAAGCGGGCGACGCTTCCCGGCCCTTGTTCGTGCCCTGGGACGATGAGGTGCGCCAGCAATTCGCCGACGTGGAGGCGCTGTGGCGGACGCAGCGTGAGCACTGGGTGGGTGGCGAGCCCTTCAGCGACGCGCAGACCTTGCGCGCCGCCGGCGAATTCGTCGATGCCATCGATGCCCTGGTGCTGTCCATCGAGCGGCAGCTGTCGCAACTGACGGCGGTGCTCAACCTGTTCCAGTTTTTGATGATGGGCCTGGCCATACTGGGCTCGGTGGTGATGCTCTACACCGGTTACCTGTACGTGATCTACCCTTTGAGCCATTTGCGCGCCGGCCTGCGCGAGGTCGAGACCGGCCATTTCGGCACCCGCATCCACGTCGAGAGCCAGGACGAGTTTGGTCAGGTGGCGGCCGGCTTCAACCGCATGGCCAGCACCTTGCAATCGCTCTACGAGGGTTTGGAATCCAAGGTCGCGAGCAAGACCCAGCGCATCGAAGCGCAGCGGGTGCGGCTGGAGGCCTTGTACGAGGTCAGCGCCTTTCTGGCGCAAGCCAACAGCATCAGCGAGCTGTCGCGCGGCTTTGCGCAGCGGGTGCGCACGGTCATGGGGGCCGAGGCGGTGGCGGTGCGCTGGTCCGACGAGGCCAGCCAGCGTTATCTGATGCTGGCCACCGACTGCTTTCCCGACGACATGGCCGAACACGAGCGCAGCCTGGTGAGCGGGGCCTGTGCCTGCGGCAATTTGCAGCCCGATGCACGCATCCGCGTCATACCCATACACGGCCACGACGACGCACCGCTGCGCCATTGCGCCAAGGCCGGCTACGAGAACCTGGTGAGCGTGCCGGTGCGCTTGCAGCAGCGCCTGATGGGCGAGATCAACCTGTTTTACCGCCACGAAGTCACCCTGAGCGTGGACGAAAAAGAGTTGCTGGACGCACTGGCCAGCCATCTGGCCAGTGCCCTGGAAGGCCTGCGGGCGGCGGCGTTGGAACGCGAGGCGGCGGTGAGCGAAGAGCGTGCCTTGCTGGCGAGCGAGTTGCACGACTCGATCGCGCAGTCGCTGGCGTTTCTGAAAATCCAAGCGCAGTTGCTGCGCACCGCGATCCAGAAGCAGCAAGACACGCAGGTGCAAACCCGGCTGGACGAACTGGACCATGGTTTGCGCGAGAGCATCAACGACGTGCGCGAACTGCTGCTGCATTTCCGCACCCGCGCCAATGCCGAAGAGATCGAACCGGCCTTGCAGGAGACGCTGCAGAAATTCCGCCACCAGACCGGTCTGGTCACGCACTTCCATGTCGAGGGCGACGGTCTGCCGCTGCCTTCCGACGTGCAGGTGCAGGTGTTGCACATCGTGCAGGAAGCTTTGTCGAATGTGCGCAAACACGCGCAAGCCCAGCAGGTTTCGCTGGACGTGATCAAGGGAGCACGCTGGCGTTTTCTGGTCCGCGACGACGGCCTGGGTTTTGATCCCGACCACCGCTCCGACGAAACCCACGTGGGTCTGAAGATCATGCGCGAACGCGCCGAGCGCATCGCCGCCGACGTGGATGTGGTGGCCCGACCCGGCCACGGTACACGCGTCACCCTGACGCTGCCACCCCACCCGGTGGCGGCCGCCAGCGTCCACAACGGGCAACGGATGGCCGCGATACGGTCGGCCCTGCCGATCCCCCCAATCCCTGTGGAGACCGTCGCATGAACGCTGCGATACAGCTGTTGGTGGTCGATGACCACACCTTGTTCCGCCGTGGCCTGATCGCCTTGCTCGCGCAAGACGAGCGGTTTCAGGTGTGTGGCGAAGCCGGTGACATGGGTGAGGCGCTGCGCTGCGTGCGGCAACAGGCGCCCGACGTGGTGCTGCTCGACAACCACCTGCCCGGTGTGCGCGGCGTGGACGGCATTGCCGCGATCCGGGAGGCTGCCCCCGGCACCCGGGTGCTGATGCTGACCGTGAGCGAAAACGAGGACGACTTGAGCGCGGCCTTGCAGGCGGGCGCATCGGGTTATTTGCTCAAGACGGTGGAGACCGACCAGCTGTGCGAGTTCATCATGAAGGTGCAAGCGGGTGAGTCGGTGGTCAGCCCGAAGATGACGACCAAGCTGGTGAGCGCGTTTCGCACGCGGACCGGCACACCTGAAGCGGTATCGGCCAGTGCGCCGCCACCGGGATCGCCGGGCGGCGCCGAGGTGGACCTGCTGTCGCCACGCGAAGACGAAATCCTGGGCTTGATCGCGCGCGGCGACAGCAACAAGCTGATCGCACGCGAACTCGACATCGCCGAGACCACGGTCAAGATCCATGTGCAGCACATTCTGCGCAAGCTCCAGCTGAACTCGCGCGTGCAGGCCGCTGTGTACGCCGCCCACCGCCAGCGTCGTTGACACAGATCAAGACCGGATGCGAAACCGGTTCGGGTAGTTCTTCAGAACGATGGCAGCCCCGGCTGCCATCGTCCGTTTGAACCGGCTGCGCCTACCAACGGCGGATGTTCAGGCGCCCGCATAAGCGGGACAGTGGGGTCCTGTCTGCTGGAGCTGGAAACATGACCCCCACAAAATTCGATCCCAAGAAAGCCTGGTCGGTGCTGATCGTCAGCACCCTGGCCTTCACCGTGTGCTTCATGGTGTGGATGATGTTTGCCGTCGTTGGCATCCCGTTGAAGAAAACCCTGGGCCTCAACGCCACCGAGTTCGGCTTGTTGATGGCCATGCCGGTGCTCTCGGGATCGCTGGTGCGTGTGCCCCTGGGCATCTGGACCGACCAGTACGGTGGCCGCATCGTGATGGCCGTGCTGCTGGCCGCCACCGTGCCCGCGATCTGGCTCATGGCCTACGCCACCGCCTATTGGCACTTCCTGGTCATCGGCCTGGTGCTGGGCTTGGCCGGCGGTTCGTTTTCGGTCGGCACACCCTATGTGGCGCGCTGGTTTCCCAAGCAGCGCCAGGGTCTGGCCATGGGCATTTTCGGTGCGGGCAACGCCGGTGCTGCGGTCAACAAGTTCGTCGCGCCCGCGCTGCTGGTGGCCTTTGGCTGGACCATGGTGCCCAAGGTCTACGCCGCCATCATGCTGGGCACCGTGGTCGTGTTCTGGCTGTTCAGCCACCAGGATCCGGCACACCTGGTGCCGGCCCACACCAAGTTCAGCGACCAGCTCAAGGCGCTGAAAGACCCGCGCGTGCTCCGGTACTGCCAGTACTACAGCATCGTCTTCGGCGGTTACGTGGCGCTCAGCTTGTGGATGGTGCAGTACTACGTGGGCGAATACGGCTTGGACATCCGCGTGGCCGCGCTGCTGGCCGCCTGCTTCTCGCTGCCCGGTGGCGTGCTGCGCGCTGTGGGTGGCGCCATGTCGGACAAATGGGGCGCGCACAGCGTCACCTGGTGGGTGATGTGGGTGAGCTGGGTTTGCTTGTTCCTGTTGTCTTATCCGCAAACCGATTTCACCGTGTTGACCGTCAACGGGCCCACCACCTTCCACCTCGGCTTGAACGTGTACGCGTTCACCTTTTTGATGTTCACCCTGGGCATCGCCTTCGCCTTCGGCAAGGCCAGCGTCTTCAAGTACATCGCCGACGACTACCCGCAAAACATCGGTGCCATCAGCGGCATCGTGGGTCTGGCCGGTGGCATGGGCGGCTTCATTCTGCCGATCATGTTCGGCGC
>NZ_JBFJMY010000289.1:0-5411 GCF_041633695.1 Hydrogenophaga sp. | reverse complement strand
CTGCCATCGATGGAGCGCTTGTTGCCCGATGCGGTGCTGCCCACGACGGAACCGTCCACGGGTGTGCCGGGCGCCGATGCGGTTGATCTGGAATCGTCGTCGGTGACCGTGACGCCCCTGGTATTGGACAGCTCCATGCAGACTGCGAGCGCTGCAGTCGCGTCGGCTGCGACGACCGCTGGCGCCGCCGCGCCTGCCGAAGTGACCGGTACCCGCAGCGAGCCGCCAGCCGAGGCCGCCCCCGGTTCGAACAGCTTGTTGAGCATCACGGCCAACGGCGAGTCCTGGGTTGAAGTGGTGAACGGTTCGGGCAGCGTGGTGATGCAGCGCATGTTGAAGGCGGGCGACGTGATCGAGTTCTCTAGCGCCCCGCCTTATGCCGTGGTGCTGGGCCGTGCCAACGCGGTGCGCGTGGCCGTGCGCGGCAAGCCTTTTGATATCGATTCCTATGCCCGCAACAACGTGGCCCGTTTCGAGGTGAAGTGAGCATGGCTATCGCAACATTTGACACGGCGGCAACGGGTCAGGACCGCGAGCCCATCGCGGCGGCCGGGGCCCTGGCACGTCGCACGCGCCAGGGTGTGGTGAGCTGGGGCGACCGGCATGTGACGGTGGGCGGGGATGCGCCGGTGCGGGTCCAGTCCATGACCAACACCGACACGGCGGACGCGATCGGCACGGCGATCCAGGTCAAGGAACTGGCGCTGGCCGGCTCCGAGCTGGTGCGCATCACGGTCAACAACGACGAGTCCGCGCGGGCGGTGCCGCACATCCGCGAGCAGCTCGACCGCATGGGTGTGGAGGTGCCGCTGATCGGCGACTTCCACTACAACGGCCACAAGCTCCTCACCGACCATCCGGCCTGTGCCCAGGCTTTGTCGAAATACCGCATCAACCCCGGCAACGTGGGCAAAGGCGAAAAGGGCGACCGGCAATTCACCCAAATGGTGGAGATCGCCGCCCGGCACAACAAGGCGGTGCGCATCGGCGTGAACTGGGGCAGTCTGGACCAGGAGTTGCTGGCCCGCCTGATGGACCAGAACGCCCAGCGCAGCCAGCCCTGGGAGGCGCGGCAAGTCATGTACGAGGCGCTGATCACCTCGGCCCTGGATTCGGCGGCCAAGGCCGAGGCGATTGGCCTGAACGGCAACAACATCATGCTGTCCTGCAAGGTCAGTGGGGTGCAGGATCTGATCTCGGTTTACCAGGCCTTGGCACAGCGCTGTGATTACGCGCTGCACCTGGGTCTGACCGAAGCCGGCATGAGCACCAAGGGCGCTGTGGCGTCCACGGCGGCGCTGGCGGTGCTGTTGCAACAAGGCATTGGTGACACCATCCGGGTGTCCCTCACGCCGCAGCCGGGCGAGGCGCGTACGCAAGAGGTGGTGATCGCCACCGAAATCCTGCAGTCTCTGGGTTTGCGTGCGTTTGTGCCCAGCGTGACCGCCTGCCCCGGCTGTGGTCGCACCACCAGCACGGTGTTCCAGGAAATGGCCAAGCAGATCGACGATTTTCTGCGCAGCTCCATGCCGGTGTGGCGGGCCCAGTACCCCGGCGTGGAAAACCTGCGCGTGGCGGTCATGGGCTGCATTGTCAACGGCCCGGGCGAAAGCAAGCACGCCGACATTGGCATCAGCCTGCCCGGCACCGGCGAAGCGCCCGCCGCGCCTGTCTACATCGACGGGGAAAAGGCGCTCACCTTGCGTGGTCAGGGCATTGCGCAAGAATTCCAGACCATCGTTGAAACCTATATTGAAAAGAGGTTCGGGGCCACAGCCTGACACCAGGCCCGTACCGGCTGCACGGCAGCGGTACCGGTGATCGGTTTCAGCGCTCTGGCCCGCGAGCCCATCGCATCCATGGCAGAAAAATCCAGCGCCACACGGCTCACCGCCGTCAAGGGCATGAACGACATCGCGCCACCCGCGTCCGCGCACTGGGAGTGGCTGGAAGAGCGCCTGCGTGCGCTCATGCGGCGCTACGGCTACCGCAACCTGCGCACGCCCATCGTCGAGCCGACCGCCTTGTTCGTGCGCGGTTTGGGCGAGGTGACCGACATCGTCGAGAAGGAGATGTACTCCTTTCAAGACCGGCTGAACGGCGAGCAACTGACCTTGCGCCCCGAAAACACCGCTGGTGTGGTGCGTGCCGTGCTGGAGCAGTCGCTGCTGTACGACGGCGGCAAACGCCTGTATTACATGGGCCCGATGTTCCGCCACGAGCGGCCACAACGCGGGCGCTACCGGCAGTTCCACCAATTTGGCGCCGAAGCCCTGGGTTTTGCGGGGCCGGACGTGGATGTGGAGCTCATCGTGCTCGCCTGCGACCTCTGGGCCGAGCTGGGCTTGACCGGCATCGAGCTGGAAATCAACAGCCTGGGGCAGCCGCCCGAGCGCCAAGCGCACCGCGCCGCGCTCATCGCCTATTTCGAAAGCCACGCCGAGCAGCTCGATGAGGACGCCAAGCGCCGCTTGCACAGCAATCCACTGCGCATCCTGGACACCAAGAACCCGGCGATGCAGGCGCTGGTGAACGGCGCGCCGCGCCTGATGGACCACCTGGGGGCAGAGTCGCTGGACCACTTCCAGCGCTTGCGCGACTTGCTGGACGCACATGGCATTGCCTACCGCATCAACCCGCGCCTGGTGCGCGGCATGGACTACTACAACCTCACGGTGTTCGAGTTCGTGACCACCCAGCTGGGCGCGCAAGGCACGGTGTGCGCCGGTGGCCGGTACGACGGTCTGTTTGAACAGATTGGCGGCAAGCCCGCACCGGCTGTGGGCTGGGCCCTGGGCATGGAGCGCATTCTCGAGCTGCTCAAGGAGCAGGACCGCCTGCCCGAACAGCCCGTGCCGGACGCCTACGCCGTGGTGCCCGATGTGGCTGCCTTGCCGGTGGCCATGCGGACTTTGCGCGCGCTGCGGGCGCAAGGCGTGCAAGTGCAGATGCACGCCGCCGGGCCCGAGGGCATGGGCAGCATGAAGTCGCAGTTCAAGAAAGCCGATGCCAGCGGGGCGCGCTTTGCGCTGATCTTTGGTGAGCAGGAACTGCAACAGGCCATGGTGGCCGTCAAAGCTTTGCGGCAAGCCATTGCGCCGGATCCGGGTGGCGACACCGCCATGTCGGCGCAGCGCCTGGAGCCTTTGGGCGACACCACTTTGTGGGCCGCGAGCCTGTTGCGCCAGCCCTGAGCCTGGTTTTCATCCGGCGCGTGGCAATTGGCGACGCGCCTACAATCGACCGATCCCCAATTAGGCACCGCATCCATGGCCAAACACCTCGACCTCGAAGAGCAGGAACAACTCGATCAGATCAAACACTTCTGGGCCCGTTACGGCAACCTCATCACCTGGGTTCTGATCGCGGTCTTTGGTGGCATGGCGGCGTGGAATGGCTGGCAGTATTGGCAGCGCGACCAGTCGGTCAAGGCGTCCATCCTGTACGACGAAATCGACCGCGCGGTGGGTACGAAGGACGTGGACAAGCTGGAGCGGGCGCTGTCCGACATGCAAGACCGCTTCGGCGGTACCACCTTCGCCGATCAAGGTGCACTGTTGGCCGCCAAGGCCTTGCACGAAGCGGGCAAGGCCGATGCCGCCCGCGCAGCCTTGGCCTGGGTGAACAACAAATCGTCCGATGGCGCTTACCAGGCGGTGGCCCGCCTGCGGCTGGCCGCACTCGACATCGAGGCCAAAGCCTACGACCAGGCCCTGAAAACCCTGGATGCGTCCGCCCCCAAAGCCTTCGAACCCCTGGTGGCCGACCGCCGCGGCGACGTGCTGATGGCGCAAAGCAAGGCCGAAGAGGCCAAGGCGCAGTACGTGGCCGCATGGCGCGGGCTGGGTGAGCGCGTCGAGTACCGCCGTCTGGTCGAGGTCAAGCTGGCCGCTTTGGGCGTGGACGTCAGCACATTGACGCCTTCGCCGGAGGTGGCACGTTGAACCCCTTGTTTGCAACTTCTGACCGCCGCGCGATCGCGTATGGCGGCGGCCTGCGGGTAGCGGGTCTGGCGTTGGCTTTGACTTTGGCGCTGGCCGGCTGTGCAGGCTCCAGCAAGAAGCCCCAACCCAAAGAGCTTGCGCCCGTGACGGCTTTGCTGGGCACCCAGCTGGCCTGGACCGCGCAACTGGGCCCGTCGGACACCTCGCTCACCCCGATCGCGGTGGCGGGACGCGTGTTTGCGGCGTCCAGTGCGGGCACCGTGGTCGCGTTGGATGCGGCCAGCGGTCGCGATGTGTGGCGCCTGAATCTGGGCGACCGGATCGCCACCGGCGTGGGTTCCGACGGCGAACTGGCCGCCGTGGTGACGTTGGACAACCAACTGGTCGCGATCGCCAACGGGGCGGAGCGTTGGCGCGTGCGGCTGCCCGCTGGCTCGTACACGCCGCCGCTGGTGGCCGGCAAGCGGGTCTTTTTGATGACGGCCGACCGGGCCGTTTCAGCTTTCGACGGTCAAACCGGCGCCCGCTTGTGGAACCAGACGCGCACCGGCGATCCGCTGGTGCTGCGCCAGAACGGGGTGCTGACGGCGGTGGGCGATACCCTGGTGGCCGGGATTTCTGGCCGACTCACTGGCTTGAATCCGCTCAGCGGCTCGGTTCAGTGGGAGGCTCCCATTGCCACCGCCCGGGGTACCAACGAAATTGAACGCCTGGTCGACTTGGTCGGACCTGTCAGCCGGGAGGGCAACTCGGTCTGCGCCAGAGCCTATACCGCTGCGGTCGGCTGCGTGGACGCCAGCCGGGGTCTTGTGCTCTGGACGCGAGCGGCCCAGGGCCTGACGGGCGTGCACGGGGACGACAAACTGGTGTTCGGCGCCGAAAGCGACGGCACCGTCAAGGCCTGGCAGCGCGACAGCGGTGAACAGGCCTGGACGGTGGATCGTCTGCAATACCGCGAACTCACCGGGCCGTTGGCGGTCGGGCGTGTGGTGGTGATCGGCGATGGCGCCGGTTTGGTGCACTTGCTGTCGCGCGAAGACGGTTCTGAAATGACCCGGCTGTCCACCGATGGCTCTCCGGTGATCAGCGCACCCATTCTGGCGGGCAATGCGGTGCTGGTGCAAACCCAAAAAGGCGGCCTGTTCGCCTGGCGTCCTCAGTGAGCCACTGCCGCGACCCGTTTTCCGTCTGCTTGGGCTTGAAAGGCTTTTTTTCGTGAAACCTGTCATCGCCCTGGTGGGCCGCCCCAATGTGGGCAAATCCACACTGTTCAACCGTTTGACGAGTTCACGCGATGCCATCGTGGCCGATTTCGCGGGCCTGACCCGGGACCGCCACTACGGCAATGGCCGTTCGGGTGCGAACGAATACATCGTGATCGACACCGGGGGCTTCGAGCCCGATGCCAGCGAAGGCATTTACCGGGAAATGGCCAAACAGACCCGGCAGGCGGTGGCCGAATCGGAT
>NZ_JBFJMY010000288.1:0-5421 GCF_041633695.1 Hydrogenophaga sp. | reverse complement strand
GAAGGTGAGCGCGCCGCCGTGTTGTTCGACCACGCTGCGGCACAGGCTCAGGCCCAGGCCCATGCCTTCGGCGCGGGTGGTGAAAAAGGGGGTGAACAGCTTTTCCTGGACATCGGGTGCGAGACCTTGCCCGTGGTCGGTGACGGCGAATTCGACCCAGCGCCGGTGCGACAGGCCTTGCGCCAGTGGACTGGCGCTGAGCCGAGACTGGCTCACACCGAGTTCGATCCGCCGCTGCCCCGAAGCCGGCGTCGGGTCGCCTTCGGGCATGGCCTGCATGCCGTTGCGCGCGAGGTTGAGCAAGACCTGTTCAACCATGGTGCGGTCGCACAGCACCATGGGTAGGCCGTCGGCGATCTGGGTCGTCACCCGTATGTCCAGTTTTTTGGCCTGCAAACCCAGCAACGGCATGATGGCATCGATCAGGTCTTGCGCGGCCACGGCTTCGCGGCTGCGCTCGCGCCGCCGCACAAAGTCGGTCACGCTTTTGACCACCCGGCCCGCGCGCTCGGCCTGCTCGCTGATGCGCTGCATGGCCAGACCCAGTTCGCCCGGTGGCGGCGTTTCGCCCGGCTGCAGCAGATTCAGCGTGCCGCTGGCGTAGCTGGCGATGGCGGCCAGCGGCTGGTTGAGTTCGTGGCTGAGCAGCGAGGCCATTTCACCCACCGTGGCCAGGCGGGCGGTGGCCTGCAGGCGCTCTTGCGAAGCGCGGTTGAGGTCTTCCACCCGGCGCTGTTCGCTCATGTCCAGGATCGCCCCCATCCAGCCGCTCTGTTCCCCCTGGGCGTCGATCAGCGGGGCTTCGATGATCAGCACCGGCAAGCGCGAGCCGTCTTTGCGCTGGAATGTCGATTCAAAGCCTTCGCGCGGCCAAAGGTGGGCTTGCAGGCGTTGTGATTGGCGCAACCCATATTCTTGTACTTGATCGGAGGGCCAATAGGGCGCGGGCAGACCCGAGCCCAGCAACTCTTTGGCGGAAAACCCCAGCATCTGGCAAAAGGCCGGGTTGACGTAGGTGATGCGTCCGCTCATGTCGCGCGCGCGCAAGCCGGTGACGAGCGAGTTCTCCATCGCCTTGCGAAAGGCCAGCGCATCGCCCAATTCCTGTTCGGCACGCTGGCGCAAACGCATATCGCGTCCGAGCAGCACCAGCACACCCAGCAGGGACAAGGCCAGCACACCCACCACACCGGTGAGCAGGTTCGGAAACCAGCCACCGGCTCTGCGCGAACCGTCGAGTTGCAGCGTGAGGGCATGGCCGGGCAGATTGAGCACCGCGCGGGCGCGCAGGGTGCGTCGGTGGTTGTCGATCTGGCTGTGCACGGCCAGGCGCGCACCATCGGGCTCCACAAAGGCCAGGCCCCGGCCCCGGATGATGTCTTTGGTGGTGAGCTCCTGCAACATGCCAGTGAGCGAATAGGTGGCGATCAAAAAACCCTTGGACTCGCCGGATGCGCCCAGCGGCAGACACATCTCCATCAGTTCCAGCCCTTTGCCGCCTTGCATGGGCCAGAAGTAGCTGGCCGAAAAGGCCGGCCCCGACAAGCGGCTGGCCTTGGCGCAGGCCTCGCGCGCGTTCAGCAGCGACTGGTCGCGCCCCAGATAGCCGTACAAGTCGGCCAGAAACGGGCTGTCGGCCGTGGCCATGAGTTGCAACGGACTGTCGGCGGCGGCCAGCAGTCGCAAGGGGCCGTCGCGCCATTGCAGCTGCACGATTTCCCGCCGCTGTGCCAGAATCTGCGCCGCCGGGGCGGCCCAGTCGGCGGCGCTGATCGCACCGGTGTGGAGCGACATCAGGGTCTGGCTGTTGCGCGTCAAGGCGCTGCGGATGTCGCTGACCACCGAGGCCGCGTCTTGCTCCAGCGCCGCCTGCTCACGGCCCAACTCGTAGTCGTCGGCCAGAAACACCAGCACGGCGATGAGCAAACCCACCAGCAACAAGAGTGCGCTCCACAACAACCAGCGCAGGGAACGCGGTTTGCGGTGGTCGCCGGTGCGCCCGGCCTGGCTCGGCACGGCTACCGCCTCGGGCGGGATGGCGCGGCTCAAAGCCGGCGGTGTTGCAGCGCGGGCAGTTGGGTGCGCACGCTCTGCAGGCGCTCCATGTCCAGCTCGGCCAGCACCACGCCCGGGCCTTCGGCCTGCAGCGCCATGACCTCGCCCCAAGGATCGATCACCATGGTGTGGCCCCAGGTGCGGCGCCCGTTTTCGTGTTTACCGCCCTGTGCGCTGGCGATGACATAGGCCTGGTTTTCAATCGCCCGGGCGCGCAGCAACACTTCCCAGTGCGCCTGGCCGGTGGTGTAGGTGAAGGCCGATGGCACCAACAGGATTTCGGCGGCCAGCAAACGGTAGAGCTCGGCAAAGCGCAGGTCGTAGCACACGCTTTGTCCCACGGTCCAGGCCTGGCCGCTCTTGCTCGGCAGGTCAAAGGCGGTCGGCGTTTCCCCGGCTTGCAGCACATGGGCTTCGTCGTAGGCTTCGCGTCCGTTGTCGTAGCGAAACAGGTGGATCTTGTCGTAGCGGCTCACGCACTTGCCACGCGGGTCGTAGACCAGCGAGGCATTGGCCGCGTGCAGCGGGTCTTCGGTGGCCATGGGCAGGGTGCCGCCCACCACCCAGAGCTTGAGGTCGCGCGCGGCGTCCGATAGAAAATCCTGCACCGTGCCCAGCCCCGGCGTTTCGGCCAGCAGGAGCTTGTCGGCGTCCTGGTGGCCCATGAAGCAGAAGTACTCGGGCAACACGGCCAGCTCGGCTCCGGCGCGTGCGGCCTGGTCGAGCAACGCCCGCGCGGCGCTGAGGTTGGCGTCCAGGCTGATGCCGGAGACCATCTGGATGGCAGCGACTTTCATGACAACTCCTTTGGCGTTTCCGCTGGGTCCGCCACCGGTGGGTGGCGGGGATTGAGCTTACTGCAGCACAGCCCCGGGCTTGTCCGCCGGGGTCTGGACCGCTTTGCGATCGACTTTTTCCACCTGCGGGTCGGCCCAGCTGCCGGTGATCTGGAACTGCTGGGTGGCCGCGCTTTGCAAGGGCTGGCGCAGCAAAAACTGCGCCAGAAACGTGCCCAGGCCCACGGCCGGGTTGATGGCGGTGGCGATCAGCGAGGCGGTGCCGGCGTTGATTTCCGGCACCACCACCACCTGCAGATTCTGCTGTTCGCGCGCCAGATCGGCGCTGCCTTCCATCAGCACGGCGGCGTTGACGCCCTTCATCTGCAGGTTGTTGGTGCGGGCCACACCTTGTTCGATACCGGCATCGCCTCGCACAAAGTCGAAGGCAAAGCCTTCGGAAAACACGTCGCGAAAATCCAGCACCAGGCGCCGGGGCAGCGACTGCAGGCTGAGCACGCCCAGCAGCTTGGCGGCACCGGGGTCCACTTTCAGGAACTGGCCGCGTTCGATTTCCATCTTGAGTTGCCCGCTCAGACTCGCATAGTCCAGCGCCAACGGCGAACCCAGCCAGCCTATCGTGCCTTCGATGCGGCCTTTGCCGCCACGCACCAGGCCTTCGCGCCCAAAGCGCGCCAACAAGCGGCCCGAGTCCT
Source organism: Hydrogenophaga sp. (assembly GCF_041633695.1). Lineage (GTDB taxonomy): Bacteria > Pseudomonadota > Gammaproteobacteria > Burkholderiales > Burkholderiaceae_C > Hydrogenophaga. The sequence continues at coordinate 1,874 of NZ_JBFJMY010000288.1, read as the reverse complement.
CGATGTCGAGGCGGAAGTTCAGCGCGGTGCGCCTTTGTCCGTCGAGCGGGCCATTCGGAGCGGTTTGTGCGCCCACCACGGTCCAGTTGCCGGTGGCGTTCAGGCGCGCTTCCGGCATGCTCATGCTGAGCCGGTTCAGGCGCCATTCGCGCGCCAGTCCACCGCCGCCACGGTTGACGGCCTCGACCTCCACCCGGCCCAAGTGCCGTTTGGACAGCACCAGGTCCTCCACCGCGATGTCCAGCGCCGGCACGCTGCTGGGCTGTTGCAGCAGTTGCTCCACGTCTGCGGCGGCAGCGGGTTCCAGATTGAGTCGCGCCAGGCGGGCATACACACTGCCCGCCGAAGCGGTGCCGGCCTGGTGGTACTCCACATAGCCGTTGAGTTCCTGGGCGTCGAGGTTGGCGCGCCACAGCGTGCCCTGGCGCGATCCACCCACCACCAGGCCGTTGAAGCGCCGCCCGGTCACGATGAGTTGATCGGCCCGGATCGCCAGCGTGGTGGGCAGGTAGCTCAGACTGGCGCTTTGCGCCGCCGCCGTGCCGCGCACATCGGCGCCACTGGCCGAAGAAAAGGCCTTCTCCCAGGCGTCCACGTCCACGGAGGCCACGCGCACGTTGGCCAACACGCCCTCGGTGGGCAGTGGCGCCGATTCGCCGCTCTCCAGCCCCACCGCCACACTGCCGCGCAGCACGCGGGGTATGGGCGTGGTGATGTCGCGCTCGTACACCAGCGACGCCCGCGCCGTCAGCGGCGTACCGAGGTCGATGGCCAGGCGGTCGGTGCTGGCCACCTCGTCCGAGGCCGGTCCAGTGGCCGTCAGCACCGTGTTTTCGTAGCGCAGCGGCAGGCTGTCCTCCGCTTTTTTGGCCAGCGGCGCGGGCAGACTCAATGCCATGCCTTGCAGGCTGCTGGTGACCAACAGCTCGGGTACGCCGGCCCGAAAACCGAGCTGCACGGCATACGCGGCGCTGCCGCTGGCGTTGCGCAGCAGACGCGAGACAAAACCCAGATCGGCGTCGCGCAAGCCTTCGGCGCTGGCCGTGCCCTGGCCCCGAAACAGCAGGCGCGCCACGCCTTTGGCATCGGGTCGCAAGCCGCCATCGAAGCGCACCTCGCCGCCGTACAGGCGCGCCCGTGCGTTGGCCACCGAAAACCCGCGCTCGCTGAAACCCAGGGTGCCGGTGGCGCGCGCCAGCAAGGGTGAATCCGGGCTGATCTGGACATCGTTGCCGACAAACTGCACCGTGCCCTGCACCCGGGTGTTCACGACCTCGTTCAGCGGCAACTGGAGCCGGAACTGCACGTCGGCAGGTCCGGTCATGCGCGCCTGGGACAAGGCCTCGCCCATCATGCTGTTGAGCGGCGACTGGCGCACAAAGCCCAGCACCTCGCCCGCCGGTCCTTGTGCGCGCGCACTCACCACCAGGGTCGGCGTGTGGACCAGATCGGCCACGCCGATCTGTGCCTGGTTCAGCCGCACGCCGGGCGCGTTTTCCAGCCGCGATTCCACGCCCTTGATCTGGAGCGAGGCCCTGTCCAGCACCAGTTCGCCATGGAGTTGCTGCAAGCCGGGCCAGGACGCTTCGCCCGCGCTTTGCAGGTAGGGCGGCACGTAGGCGAAATCCACCGCTTGCAGCTGGGCGCTGATGCGGAACACGCCTTTCGCGCCCGGACTGTCGAACGGCATCTGGTCCACGTCGCCCTGGATGCGAAAGTCCACCCGGTTGGCGCCGCCGCCGCGCACCGCTGCGCGCACATAGTCGCGGGCGTATGCGCCCACCGTCAGCGGCAGGTAGCGGTGCACCCGCGAGGCGTTGGCGCGGGTCAGGGTGGCACTCAGGTCGAGCACGCCGGGAAAGCGCGGGCGCGCG
>NZ_JBFJMY010000287.1:0-5423 GCF_041633695.1 Hydrogenophaga sp. | reverse complement strand
GTCTGCGCGCCCGGTCTGCGTTTTCCCGGCGTGAACGGGAATATGTCACGGCGCCACTTTCCGGTATGGCCTAGGCTGACCACTCGGGGGTCGGGTATGCCAGAGGTTTGCTGACGGGGAGGACTCCAGGGACCTGACACCATGGCCTCTGTGCGGATGCGTCGCGGCCTTTTCTGTACGCCATCGTTTATTTATATGGACCTGCCCAACAACATCCCAGCGCCGACCGCAGTGCCAACGGACATCCGAAAACCGTTGCTGCTGTTTGTTCTTTTTTCCACCATGTGGTTGGTTCTGGGTGATCTGGCGTTGGATCGGTGGGTTGAAGACCAGGGCTGGCGTCTGCGCCTCAACCTGGTGTTAGACCTCGTGTTTGTGGTCACTGCGGCGCTGCTGCTGCGCAGCTTGTTGAGCCGGCTGGTGCGCCGCAAAGCGGCGATTCAAGCGAGCGAGCACTCGGTGCGGTGGATGCAGACCCTGATCGAAAGCTCGCACGATGCGATTTTTGCCAAGGACCGCCAGGGCCGGTACCTGCTGGTGAACCGGGAGGCCGGTCGTGTGATGGGGCGCAAGCCCGACGACTTGCTGGGGGTGGACGACCATGTGGCCTTTCCGGAGCAGGCCGCGATGCTGCTCGCCAACGACCAACTGGTGATGGAGCAGGATCAGGTGCAAACCTTCGAAGAGCACATCCAGACGGCGGTTGGGCCGCGCACCTACCAGGCCCTCAAGGGCCCGTTGCGCGACGAGGCGGGGCAGGTGATCGGCATGTATGGTGTCTCGCGCGACATCACCGAGCAGCACGCGGCGCAAGCGCAACTGCAGGACAACGAAAAGCGCTACCGGCTGATGTTCGAAGCCAATCCCCTGCCCATGATGGTGTTCGAGTTGAAGGGGCTCCGGATCCTGGCGGTCAACGAGGCGGCCGTGGCGCACTACGGCTATGCGCGCGAGGAATTTCTGGGGCTCACGCTGAAGGACATCCGGCCGCCCGAGGAACATGAGCGGTTTTCCGCTGAAATCGCCCGGCGGCGTGAGGCGCCACAACCGCCTTTGCGCAGCACCGGTCGCTGGACGCATCGCTGCAAGGACGGCCGTCTGGTGTTGATGGACGTGTCCTCCATCGCCATGGATTTCGACGGGCAGCCGGCGCGGCTGGCCCTGTGTCATGACGTGACCCAGCAAGTCGATCTGGAAAGAGCACGCCAAAACGCATATACGGAAATTGAAAAAACACGCGACTTGCTGACCAGCGTGCTGGAACGGGTGGACGACGGATTCGTGGCGCTGGACAAGCGCGGTTTCTACACCTATGTGAACGCGCAGGCGGCCCGCATGCTGGGTGTCGCGTCGCCCAAGGAACTGGTGGGGCGGCACATCTGGACCGTATTTCCCCAGTCGGTGGGTACGACGTTTTATGACGCCTGCGCACGCGCGGCCAAGACGCAGCAGGCGGTGGTGCTGGAAGAGTATTTCGAGCCGCGTGGGCGCTGGTTTGAAACCCGCATTTACCCGTCGCCCGAGGGACTGAGCTATTTCATCAGCGACGTGACCGAGCGCAAGCAGGCGGAGCAGGTGCTGAGCGATCGCGAACGCGATTTCCGCCTGCTGGCCGAGCAGACCCCGGCGCTGATATACCGCGCCGCGCTCGACGGGTCCAACCGCACGCTCTATGTCAGCCCGCACATCGAGGTCTTGGGTTTTACGCCCGAGCAATGGCTGGCGAACAGCGACTCGTGGGCACAAGCGGTGCACCCCGACGACCTGGAGCGTGTGAGGGAGGCCTTGCCTACCGCCACCTCGGCGGTTGCCGAAGTGCAGATCGAATACCGTTTGCGCGATGCCCAGGGCCGGTGGCGCCACTTCCGGGACTCCTCGCGCCGCATCCAGCCCGACGGTGGCGGTGCGCCGTATCTGCAGGGGGTTTCGATCGATATCTCCGAACTGATTGAGGCCGAACAGGCCTTGCTGCGCAGCCAGGATTTGCTGCGCGAAAGCGAGCAGCGTTACCGGCTGGCAGCGGCCCATGGTCTGGTTTGGGACTGGGACGTCACCTCTGATCAATTGAACATTGGTGGCGATTTCTGGTTGCAACTGGGTATGGCAGCGGGGCCGGTGGAACAATCGCAAGCGCGATTCGAGGAGGTCTTGCATGCAGACGACATACCCGCGTGGAGGCAGGCGATCAGGGCTTTTGTGGTGGAGCACAAGCCCTATTTCTTCCAGTTCAGGGTGACCGATGCCCAAGGGCGCTTGCGTTGGTTCGAGACCCAGGGGTCGGGTCTGCGGGACGAGGCAGATCGGGTGCGGTATATGGCGGGCACCACGGTGGAGATCACCCAACGCGTCGAGGCGGTTGAAGCGCTGCAGCGCAGCGAAGCGCAGTTGCGCGAAAGCGAGCAGCGCTACCGCCTGGCCGCAGCGGGTGGCCAGGTCTGGGATTGGGAGCCCGACACCGGTCGCCTGACTGTGGGCGACGATTTTTGGCACCAGTTGGGCTGGGCACCCGAGCCGTCGCTGGAGGTGGTGGCCCGGCTCGTGGAGCGCATCCATCCACTGGACCTACCGGTTTGGAGGCGGGTGGTGCGCGAACACCTGCTGCAACGCAAACCCTACGATATCGAGTACCGGATTCAAGACGCCCAGGGCGGCTGGCGCTGGTTGCATACCAAGGGCCAGGCGGTTTGGAACGCCGATGGCCGGGCCACCTACATGGCAGGAACCACGGTGGACATCACCGAACGCAAGCGTGCGCAGGCCGAACTGCAGGCATCTGAAGCGTATCGACGCAAGCTCTTCGAGCAACTCTCGGACGGCGTGCTGTTGGTGGACAGCGACAACCGCATCCAAGACGCAAACCCACAGGTGCTGGCGATGCTGGGGCTGGGGCGCGAGGCGTTGCTGGCGCGCCCGCTCACGGAGCTGCTGGCAGAACAAGAGCGCAGCCGCATCGAGCGCCTGTTTTCGGGTGAAACCCAGCTCTCGGAGTGGGCCTTTTTGCGCCAGGATGGCAGCCAGTTCCCGGTCGAGGTGAGTGCCCGTGCGCTCGACGATCGGCATTTTTTGGCGGTGTTGCGCGACATCTCGGCTCGGCGCGCCAGCGAGAACGCTTTGTTCACCTACCAGCTGGAGTTGTCCGAACTCACGCACCAGCTGCTGGTGCAAGAGAAACAGACCTCACGGCGCATTGCGCAGGCCTTGCACGACCGTCTGGGCCAGACACTGGCGGTGATCCGTTTGCACCTGGACGCTGCCGTCTCCATGAGCGGTGATGCGATGCCGCCCAATTTGAAGAAGCAATGTGGCCGCATCGACGGTCTGCTGGATCAGGCGGTGCACGAAGTGCGCGATGTGCTGAGCGAACTGCGCCCACCTCTGCTGGAAGAACAAGGCCTGACGGTTGCACTGGACAACGAGGTCAGCGCGCCGGCGGTCGACCTGAAGGGGGTGGATGTGCTGCTGGAAGTGGACGACGACGTGGCGCAACTGAAGTGGCCACCCGAGGTGGAATACGGTGCCTTCATGGTGGCGCGAGAGGCCCTTGCCAACGCCTTGCTGCACGCCGAAGCCTCCTTGATCCGCGTGGTCTTGAGTGGCCACGCCAACCAGTTGCATCTGGACGTGATCGACGATGGGCGCGGCATACCGGCGCCCATGACCGGTGGCCGTCCCGGACACCTGGGTGTGGTGGGCATGCGCGAACGCGCCATCGCCATCGGGGCGCAGTTTTCTGTGACCGCTTTGCCCCAGGGCACGCGGGTTTCCTTGCATTGGGAAGGACCCACCGAATGAGACCGATTTACCTGCTCGACGACCATGGAATGATGCGCGACGGGCTGCGTGCGGTTCTGTTGGGCGGGGGGCGCGAAGTGGCGGGCGAATCGGCCGACCCGACCCAGGCTTTGGCCGATCTGCGTGACATCGGCCCGGCCATTTTGCTGCTGGATCTGCACTTGGGCCAGCGTTCGGGGTTCGAGCTGCTGATCGAGTTGCAGCGGCGCGCCCTGGACGTGCGCACCATCGTGCTGACCATGTCGGCCCAGCCGCGCCACGTGGCCGAAGCGCTGCGCCTGGGAGCGGTCGGTTATGTGCTCAAGGGCGCCTCGGCCAAAGAACTGTTGGCCGCCATCGAATCGGTGGACCAGGGACAGCGCTACCTGGGCCAGGAGGTGGCAGAGCTGGCGGTCAGGGGTTTGACCGAACCCGATGCCGCAGCGGGGCTCGAATCCTTGTCGGTGCGCGAGCGGCAAATCGTGTTGTTGGTGGTGCAAGGCCGCTCCAGCAGCGAAATTGGCGCGATGCTCCACCTTTCGCCCAAAACCATCGATTCCTACCGCAGCCGCCTGATGGCCAAACTGGGCACACCCGATGTGCCGGCGCTGGTGCGCTTTGCGATCCGGGTCGGCCTGATCGACGCAGAACAACACTAAGTGCGGTGTTTGTTGCAGATTGCACAGTCCACATTCCACATACCCACAAACCCCCACGCTCCCTATACAGAACTCCCCACAGACGCCGATGAAGGGGGTAACTACAGTTGTTCTCAGCCGGAAAAGGAACGTGATGCCCGCCGGGCAGCGCCGCCGGATTGAGAACCGCCATGCCACCACCTTGGACCTCGTCAAAACCCACCGATGCCCACCAGAAGACCGCTGCCGACGCGCAACGTGTGCTGCTGGTGGTCAACGACCCGCTGCGGCGCCAATTGATGCAGGCCGCTGTGGCCCTGAGCGCGCCGCACTGCCATGTGGAAGTGGTGGACAACGCGCTCGACGGCATGGCGCGCTCGGTGCGCATGCCGGCCCACCTGCTGGTGATCGATGTGGCCGTGGACCGCGTGATCGTGCCCGCATTGGTGCGCTACCTCTCGCGGGTGGCCCCCTGGGTCACCGTGCACCTGTACGACAGTGCGCCCGCCAGCTCGGGCACGGAAAGCCTTGAAGCCCAAAAAACAGCCCGCCCTGCCGAAGACAACAGCGACGCGCTGCAGCGCATGCAGGGCGGACTGCTGCAATGGCTTGCCAGCCAGGCCTCCCGCAACCCGTCTGTTTTGTGAGCGCTGAACGCCCAGCCATGCATTCCGCCGAATTTCCAAGCCATGAAGCCAGCCGTTTGCAAGTTCTGCAATCGCTGGGGCTGCTCGACACGCCACCGGACCCCGTTCTGGATGGCCTGGTGCGCAGCGCTGCGGCCCTGATCGGCTGCCCGATCGCGCTGGTCAGCCTGGTTGACGCCGATCGGCAATGGCTTTTGTCGCGTACCGGACTGGAAAGCCAAGAGGCTCCCCGTGAGCGAGCGTTCTGTGCCCACACGATCCAGGGCGAGTCGCTGTTTGAGGTTTCCGATGCGCAGCAAGATCCGCGCTTTGCCGACAACCCGCTGGTCACTGCCGATCCAGCCATCCGTTTTTACGCCGGTTTCCC
>NZ_JBFJMY010000286.1:0-5460 GCF_041633695.1 Hydrogenophaga sp. | reverse complement strand
GGTGGCGCAGACCAACACCGCGCACACGCTGCGTTTTCCGTACAACACCCAGGCCGCGCTGGCGGTCTGGCGCGAACGCTACTTTGAGCCACAGGCGTTCGCACCCGACGCCACGCGCAGCGCCGAATGGAACCGTGGCGCCTACCTGACGCTGGGGCTGAGCCACTGCGCGGCCTGTCATTCAACCCGGGACGCGCTGGGTGGCGTGCGCCAGGCCTTCGGCGGTGGCCTCTTGCCCCAGCAGGGCTGGTACGCACCTTCGCTGCGCGCCAGCGGCGAAGCGGGCGTGGCGCATTGGGACGCACCACGCGTCGTGGAGTTGCTGAAAAGCGGCGTGGCCGCCGGGGCTTCGGTGTTGGGGCCGATGGCCGAGGTGGTGTTTGAAAGCACCCAGTATGTGGACGACGCGGACCTGCAAGCCATGGCCGCCTATTTGCAAAGCTTGCCACCCCAGGTGGACTATGCACCGCCGGTGGAGCCCGCCCGCGCGGCCCAGATGACGTTGGGCGAACAGGTCTACAAGAACCGCTGCGCCGACTGCCATGGGCCGAATGGCGAAGGCGCGCCCGGTGCCTACCCCGCTCTGTTGGGCAACCGCGCCGTCACCCTGGCCGCACACACCAACCCGGTGCAGGCGATTCTGAGCGGCGGTTTCGCGCCCGCCACGGCGCGCAACCCCCAGCCCTACGGCATGCCGCCGTTTCGCACCTTGCTGAGCGACGAAGAGGTGGCCGCCGTCGCCAGCTTCATCCGCCAATCCTGGGGCAACCAGGCGGGTGCGGTATCGGCCCTGGACGTGCAGCGCCTGCGTTGATCAGCCATTCGGTTTGGGCGTAGCCGCCGGCCTTCACGGCCCGTGGTGTTGCGCGATCCACGCGGCCCAGTAGTCGATGCAGGCCTTGATCTTGGGCAGACGCTGGCGGGCGCTGGCCATCACCGCGTAAAGCGGCACCACTTGGGGATCCACGAAGCTGGGCAAAACCGGCACCAGCTTTTGCTGCCGCACCAGGGGCTCGGCCACCACGGTGGCCAGGCGCGCAATGCCCAGGCCTTGCAGCGCCATGCTGGTGGCCAGGCCGGTGTCGTTGGTGCTCCAGTCGCCCACTTGCGGGCGCTTGACGGTTTTCCCGTCGATGACGAAAGGCCAATGGTTGAGGTGCGGCGCGGCGCTGTTGACGATCAAGGGGTGTCGGCACAGCTCGTTCGGGTGTTGGGGCAGGCCGTGCTGTTCGGCATAGGCCGGCGCCGCGTAGAGGCCCCGGCCCAGCCCGCCCATGCGGCGCGCCACCATGGTCTCGGGCAAGGACGTGCCGGTGCGGATGGCGATGTCGATGCCGTCGCGGGCCAGGTCCACCAACTGGTCACCCACTTCCAGCGCCACGCGCAGCCCGGGGTGTTGCGCGCGCAGACCCGGCAGGCTGGGCAGCAAGAGGTACTGGGCGATCACGGTGCTGGCGGCCACCCGAACCGCGCCTTTCACCTCCTGGGCGTGGGCCGAAAAATCCGCTTGCAGTTCTTCCAGCGTGCCCGTCAGGCGCTGGCAATAGTCCAGAAAGGTTTCGCCTTCGGCGGTGAGCGACAGGCCGTGCGTGGAACGGTGGATGAGGCGCACGGCACAGGTTTTTTCCATGCGTGCCAGCGCCCGCGAGACCTGGCTCACCGGCACATCGCGTTCGCGGGCCACGGCAGACAAACTGCCCAGCGCCGCCACGCGCACAAAAAGCTTCAGCGCATCAAAAGATAAACCGTCCATGTTCGCGATGGTATGTCAGCCGCGCGCGGCCAGGCCCTTGCAGCGTGCGCAAAGCCGTTTTGGTTTTCAAGCGGTTTCCGCCGAGCCGGGTCTTGCCTACAGTTCATGCATCCACTTGCAGGAGCCACACCATGAACCCATCCCACCCCGTTCACCGCCTTTCACCCGAGCTGTATGCGCGTTGGCAAGACGCCTTGAAGGCCCAGGCCGAACAAGAACGCCGTGCCGCTGTGCATGCTGCGGTGTGGAGCGGTCTGGCGCATGTGGCCACCACCGCACGGCGGGCCGTTTCGGCCCTTGTTCGCCCAGACGCCATCCCCCGTCCACTGGAGTTCTGAACATGCCCACACTGGTTCTCAAACTGGCACCGCTACCCGAGCCCAGCCGCTGCCAGGCCCTGGCCAGCGCGCTGACGCGCATCACCGCCGACACCCTGGGCAAACGCGCCGACGTCACGGCGGTCTTGATCGAAGCCTTGCCACCGACCCGCTGGTGGGTGGGCGGCGAACCGGTGGTGCGAGCGACCGCCATGCTGGAAATCAACATCACGGCGGGTACCAATACCGAGGCCGAAAAGAGCCGGTTCATCGAAACCGCTTTCGCCGAGCTGCAGCGCCAATGCGCCCCCGACGCGGCGCTGGAGCCGGCCAGCTACGTGATCGTGCACGAACTGCCCGCGACCGACTGGGGTTATGGCGGGCAGACCCAGCAAGCGCGGAAGGTGGCGCGCATGGCCCTGGCGTGAAACATGCCCGGTGCAGGGCTTCGACGGGCTTGGCCCGAACGGGGTTGATGCCGTTGAGGGCGCAACCGTTTCAGGGGTCGGTGGCGAAATGCGCCACCAAGGCCTCGCCCCACTCCCAGGGCCCGGTAAGGGTGAGCGTCACCAGGGTCCAGTCGCCATCGGCTTGCTGCTGTGGCTCGGCATCCCAGATGCCGCCGTCGTCCAGCGCGCCGCGCGGGCCGGGCGGGTTCGCCTCGGCCCAGTCCAACACCGTTTGAACCTCGGCCCACACGGCGGCCACCTGCGCAGCCCGCACGCTGGCCATGGCCTCCCAGGTGCCGGTGCCCTCGCCATCGTCGCTGGCGTCGAAGAGGAGGTAGTTCAGTGGCATGGGGCGATTGTCGCTGGGCAAATCAGCCATTCGCGGCCAGCGCCCAACACAAGCAGGTCACCAGTTGCCACGACATCCAGGCTGCGTGTGCGGCGTTGCAACGCCAGCTGGAGCCGGGTCAAACCGTGGCGGTGGTCAGCGCGCAGAAACTGCCGGTGTCTGACTGGGGTTGCGGAGGCCAGATAAGGCTGAAGCACGATGCACCGAGCTTCAGCTCATCTCGAAAAATGGGTCTTTAGAAAGTCCATCATCACGCGCACTTTGAGAGGCAGGTAATTCCGACTGGGGTACAGGAGCCACACGCCCGTGTCAAAGCTGGTGGCGGTCACTTGGTGATCTGGAAACAGGTCCACCAGTTCGCCCTTGGCCAGCGCCTCTTGTGCGATCCAGTCCGCCAACAAGGCCGGTCCCAGCCCCTGGACGGCGCATTGCCGGTGTGCGAGCAGGTTGGAGATGACCATGTCGCCTTGCACCGGCACATCCGTGATCTCGCCGCGCGCGTTCTTGAAATGCCACGCATCGCGGAACGCCGGCAATGACAGCAGCAGGCACGCATGTTGTGCAAGATCTTGCGGCAGGGCGGGGCTTCCATGCTGCTTCAGATAGCCCGGACTGGCGCACACCATGTAGCGGGTGGTCATGAGTTTGGAGACAACAGCATCGCCCGAGAATTGACTTCCGAGCCGAACGGCCAGATCGATGCGGTCGTTGACCAGATCCAGGTTGGCATCTGTCATCAACAACTCGACTTTGAGCTGAGGGTGAAGGGCACGGAATTCGGGCAGGCGGGGCGTGAGCGCTTGCAGGCCGAATGAAAACGAGGTGGTCATGCGCAGGGTCCCGGTCGCGCCACGGCTGATGGCCAAGGCCTCGTCTCTTGCGTGCTCCAGTTCGTCCACCAGTGGCGCCACTTTTGTCAGATACAAGGCGCCTGCCTCGGTCAGTGACAGCTTGCGTGTGGTGCGTTGAAAGAGGCGCACGCCCAACTCGTCTTCCAGAGCAGCGATGCTGCGCGAAACGTTCGATGGATCGATGTCCGCATCGCGGGCCACGGCCGCAAATCCGCCCTGGCGGGCCACTTCGACAAAAAGACGCAGGTGTTGGGTGTCCATACAAGCCTCATTCGTGCGAAATGCGCACGAAGTATGTTCCAAATCTTATATTTATTCTTTGAATTGCATTAAATAAAGTCCGTGACGTGCACCGCACCCATTGTTTCCAGTCCCGTATTGACCAAGGAATGACGTCATGAAACTTCTTCGCATCGACAGCAGCGCTCGGCGCACAGGCTCACACTCCCGCGAACTCGGGAACGTCTTTGAACATTTGTGGGGACAGCGTTTCCCGGACTCGGCCGTGGCCTCCCGAGATCTGGTGGACAGCGCCGTTTCCCATATCCACGACGAAACGATCACGGCCATGTTTTCCCCGCCGGAACAGCACTCGCCCGAGATGAGAGCGGCCTTGTCCATCTCAGACACCTTGATCTCAGAGGTCCAGGAGGCGGATGCACTGTTGCTCACAGTGCCCATGTACAACTTCGGCATTCCCTCCGCACTGAAGGCCTGGATTGACCATGTGTCACGCATCGGCCACACCTTTGCCTACGACGGCACGAACTTCACAGGCTTGTTGACCGGAAAGACGGCCTATGTGGTGGTGGCTTATGGTGCCGACGGCTATGGCACGGGCGGCGATTTTGCTGCTGCCAACTTTGTGGAGCCCTACCTGGCGTTTCTGTTGAAGTTTCTTGGCTTCGAACAAGTCCATTTCTTCAATGTGCTGGCGACGAATGCAGACCCCGCCGCAGTGCCAACCAGCAAAGCGCACGTCCGCAGCCAGATGCAAGCCGCGTTGCAAAGCTGAAGCGGAGGCACCACCATGTCAAACATCACGGTCTTGGGCTTGGGCGCTATGGGTTCCCGCATGGCGTCTGCGCTGCTTGGAGGAGGACACACCGTTACGGTCTGGAATCGCACGGAGGGCAAATCCGTTGGTTTGCTGGCGCAAGGGGCGCTGTGGGCGCCGAGTCCCGCTGCTGCTGTCAAACACGCGCAGTTCGTCATCAGCATGTTGCGCGACGATGAGGCTTCGGAGCGCGCCTGGTTCGGCAACGGTGGTGCCTTGGCACACATGCCCAAAAGCGCCATCGCCATTGAGAGCTCCACCCTTTCGTGGGCATGGACAACGGCACTGGGGAGACAAGCGAAGGCAATGGACATCGCGTTTTTGGACGCACCGGTGGTCGGCTCAAGACCGCAGGCAGACGCAGGGCAATTGGTCTACCTGGTGGGCGGAGAAACGGCCGTCTTGGACCAAGCCAGCGCCATCCTTGGATGCATGGGCAGCGCTGTCCACCACGCGGGTCCTACCGGCAGCGGCGCGGTGGTCAAACTCATCGTGAACAGCTTGTTCGGTATCCAGGTGGCAGCGCTCGCCGAGGCGCTTGGATTTGCCGCCCAGGCGGGTACACCGCCGGCACGGCTTCTGGAGATATTGGGCGCAACGCCGGTGCTGAGCACCGCGGCAAAAGGCGCGGGGGCGGGCATGCTCAGTGGGCAGTTTGCACCGATGTTCCCGCTGGAGTTGGTT
>NZ_JBFJMY010000285.1:0-5502 GCF_041633695.1 Hydrogenophaga sp. | reverse complement strand
CTGGCACTGGCCGCAGCGCTTGCCGGGCTGGCGCCAGTCGTCCACGCAGCCAACGCCACCGCCATCTTTGCCGGCGGTTGCTTCTGGTGCACCGAGTCCGACTTTGAAAAGCTGCCCGGTGTGATCGAGGCGGAGTCGGGCTACACCGGCGGCAAGGTCGCCAACCCGACCTATCAGCAGGTGAGCGCTGGCGGCACTGGCCACACCGAGGCGGTGCGCGTCACCTACGACCCGGGCAAAGTGAGCTACGCGCAACTGGTCGAGTATTTCTGGAAAACCATAGACCCGACCGAAAAAGACCGCCAGTTCTGCGACATCGGCAGCCAATACCGCAGTGGCATCTACTGGGGCAACGAAGACGAACGCAAGGCGGCAGAGAGCAGCCGCGATGCACTGGCCAAGTCCGGTCGCTTCAAGACAATCCACACCGAGCTCGCTGCGGCCAGTGCCTTCTATCTGGCCGAGGACTACCACCAGGACTATTCCAAGAAGAACTCCGTGCGCTACAGCTACTACCGCTATGCCTGTGGCCGCGACGCCCAGCTCAAGCGGGTGTGGGGGCAGTAACAGGGAGGGTTGGCCATGAGCATTCCCGATCTGCTCAGAAACCATGGCCGTTTGCTGGCCGTGGTCGGGTTTGTGGGCTTGTTGCTGCTGGTGCGGCAGACCGCACTGGGCGGACATTTTGAGCTGGCCGCGATCCGGGAAGCCATCGCGGGCCATCGCTTGGGCGGCGTCCTGTTGTTCATCGCCTTGTTCTCGTTGGGCAATTTGATGCTGATTCCCGGCTGGGTTTTCCTGGCTGCGGCGGTTTATGCTTTTGGTGCCTGGTCCGGCGGCTGGGCCACGTATGCAGCGGCCAGCGTCTCTTGCGTGTTGACCTTCTGGGTGATTCGCTGGCTCGGTGGGGACGCTTTGCGGCGCTTGAAAAACCCGCTGGCGCTCACGCTGCTGCGCCAGCTCGACACCGCGCCGCTGCGCAGCGTGATCGGCCTGCGCATGTTGTGCCAGACCCTACCGGCGCTGAACGCCGCCCTGGCCTTGTCGGGCATCCGGTTTCGCCATTACCTGCTGGGCACCTTGTTGGGCTTGCCCTTGCCGATCGCGCTCTACGTGTTGTTCTTCGACCATCTGGCGAAGTGGCTGGGTGCAAACTGATCCGGGGCAGCTGAGAACGTGGGCGCTGTTTCGCACAGTGCCGGGTTTGCAGTTGATACAGATCAATCCAGTGCAGGGCATGCTCTGAAATACTGGGAATGTGCGGCTTGCGCTGCACGCTCAGGGGCTTTCTGTCATCAAGGCATGCAAGGCCTTCACGCTGGTCCCTTGCTCACCCCGGTACATGAACACGCCCGACACACCAGCCGAATCGGTTTTCCTCGCCCGTGGCCTCACCAAGGTCTACGGTGCGGGCGAAACGGCGGTGCACGCCTTGCGCGGAGTCGACCTGGACATCCGGCGTGGGGAGTTCGTGGTGCTGCTCGGGGCGTCGGGCAGCGGCAAGTCCACCCTGCTCAACATCCTGGGCGGACTGGACAGCGCCACCAGCGGCTCTGCGCGCTGGAACCACGCGGGTGAGCTGCACGAGCTCATCGGTGCCGACGACGCGGCGCTCACGCGCTACCGGCGCGAGCACGTGGGCTTCGTGTTCCAGTTCTACAACCTCATACCCAGCCTCACCGCGCGCGAGAACGTGGCGCTGGTGACCGATCTGGCCGAGGATCCGATGAAGCCCGAAGACGCGCTGGCGCTGGTGGGGCTGGGGTCGCGGATGAACCATTTCGTGTCCCAGCTCTCCGGTGGTGAACAACAGCGCGTGGCGATTGCCCGCGCCATTGCCAAGAACCCCGCCGTGCTGCTCTGCGACGAACCCACCGGGGCGCTGGACTGCGCGACGGGTGTGATGGTTTTGCAGGCCATCGAGCATGTGAACCGCGAGCTGGGCACGACCACGGTGGTGATCACCCACAACGCGCCCATCGCCGACATGGCCGACCGTGTGCTGCGTCTCGCCGATGGCCGCATTGTCGACAGCCGGGTCAATGCGCACAAGGTGCCCGCCTTGTCGCTGAGCTGGTGACACCCGCATGAAGGCTTTGCACATCAAGCTCTGGCGCGACCTGCAGCGTCTGCGCGCCCAGGTGCTGACCATTGCCTTGGTGGTGGCGATCGGTGTGGCCGGTTTTGTCTCGATGTTCTCCGTGCACCAGTCGCTGCAGGATTCGCGCGATGCTTTCTACCGCGACAACCGCCTGGCCGATGTGTTTGCCGGTGTGAAGCGCGCACCGGTCCATCTGCGCGACCGGTTGGTGGCGCTGCCCGGTGTGGCCGAGGTCAAGCTCGATGTGGTGTTCGACGCGCAGATCGATCTGCCCGGCGTGCTGCCACCGGTGACGGGGCGTTTTGTCGGTGTCGATCTGGTGCGCGTGCACGCGGGGCGCCAGGGCATCAACGCGCTCACGCTGCAACGCGGGCGCTGGCCCGAGCGCACGGGTGCGCTGGAAGCCCTGGTGAGCGACCGCTTTGCCGTGGCGCGCGGTCTGCACCCGGGCGACACGGTGCACGCCATCCTGAACGGCAAACGCGAGCGCATCCACCTTGTGGGTACGGCGGCCTCGCCCGAGTATGTGTTCGCCTCGCAGGGTGGTGCGCCCGACGACCAGTCCTTTGGCATCTGGTGGATCGACGGCACGCGCATGAGCCAGGCCTTTGACATGCAGGGGGCGTTCAACCAGCTGGCGCTGCGGCTGGATGCCGGCGTGGCCGTGGCGCCGGTGCTGGTGCAGGTGGACCGCTTGCTGGAGCCCTATGGTGGCATCGGTGCGGTGGGGCGCGACCGGCAACTGTCGGCCAAGATCGTCGAGGACGAGCTGTCGCAACTCCAGGTGATGGGCACGGTGCTGCCCGCGATCTTTCTGGCGGTGGCGATGTTCATACTCAACGTGGTGCTGAGCCGCCAGGTCGCCACGCAGCGCAGCCAGATCGCCGCGCTCAAGGCACTGGGCTACAGCGACAGCGCCATCGCCTGGCACTACATCCAGCTCGCCATCACCATCGCCGGGCTGGGTGCCCTGGTCGGTCTGGGGCTGAGCGTGCTCATTGGCCGGGGCATGCTCGGCCTGTACGACGAGGTGTTCCGCTTCAACGACCTGGCCTATGCCACCGCATCGTGGCTGGTGGTCCTGTCGGCGCTGATCGCGGCGCTGGCCGCAGCGCTGGGCACCTGGACCGCCATCCGCGCGGTGGTGCGGCTCAAGCCCGCGCAGGCCATGCAAGCACCGGCACCGCCGAGCTACCGCGCCACGCTGATCGAGCGCATGGGGCTGGCCCGTTATGTCAGCACGGGCGCGCTGATGGTGGTCCGCAATTTCGAGCGCCGTCCGCTGCGGGCCGCCTTCACCGTGACCGGCATTGCCATGGCGGTGGCGCTGCAAATTTCTGGCGCATTCTGGCTCGACGCGATTGCCCACATCGTCGACGTGCAGTTCCGCCAGATGCAGCAGGGCGACGTGCTGGTGAACTTCCACCGGCCGGTGCCGGTGGGGGTGGTGAACGATCTCAAGCGCCTGCCGGGCGTGATCAACGCCGAGCCCTACCGCACCGAGCCTGTGCGGGTGCGCGTGCACGGCAACAGCGAAGACACGGCCCTCATGGGCCTGCGCAGCGACGCGCAGCTGATGCGCCTGGTGGACGAGCAGCGCGGGCCGGTGGGCATGCCCGCGCAGGGCGTGGTGCTCAGTGCTTTGCTCGCGCAGGCGTTGCAGGCGCGGGTGGGCGACCGCATCGCGCTCGAATTCCGGCTCTGGAACCAGGTGCACACCGAGGTGACGGTGGTCGACGTGGTGCACACCATGTTTGGCAAACAGCTCTACATGAACCTGGACGCCATGAACCGCCTGGCGCGAGACGGTGACGGCGTGGCCGATGCAGCCCTGCTGGTCGATCCCCTGGCCATGGACGCCTTCTGGCGCGCGGTGAAAGCGGCGCCGGCCATTGGTTCGGTGTTTGACAAGGCCGGCTCCATGGCCGCCTTCAACGCAACCACCTCGCGCAGCATGGGGGTGTTCAGTGGCATCCTCACCCTGTTTGCAGTGGCCATGGCGGTGGGCATCATCTACAACGCGGCCCGCATCTCGCTCTCGGAGCGTGCCTGGGAACTGGCCAGCCTGCGCGTGCTGGGCATGACGCGGGCCGAGGTCTCGGTGTTGCTGCTGGGCGAGCTGGGCGCCGAACTGCTGGTCGCTTTGCCGGTCGGGGCGGCGGCGGGCTGGGGGCTGGCCTCGCTGATGATGCACTTGATGTCGTCCGACAGCATCGATTTCCCGGTGGTCATCGAACCGTCGACCTACGCGTCGGCGGCCCTCATCGTGCTGGCAGCGGGCGTTGCCAGCGCGCTGCTGGTGCGCCGAAAAATCGACCAGCTCGATCTGGTTGCCGTATTGAAGGTGCGCGAATGAACGACAACAAGCAAGGCAAGACACCAGGCAAGATGCTGCGCCGCTGGATCGGCTGGGGGTTGGTCTTGGTGGCTGCTGCGGCGCTGGTGTTTGCGGTCTACCGTCCACGTCCGCTGGTGGTGGAGGTGGCACAGGTGGTCAAAGGCAGCTTCGAGCAGATCATTGAGGAGGACGGCCAGTTGCGCCTGAAAAACCGCTACACCATTGCCGCCCCCACGCCAGCCGATTTGCTGCGGCCTTCGCTCAAGGTGGGTGATGTGGTGCGCGCCGGTGATGTGGTCGCCACACTCGAGCCCGCCGCGCCGCAAATGATCGATGCGCGTACCCGCACCGTGCTGGAGCAACGGGTCGGCAGCGCCGAGGCCGCGCGCCGCGCTTTGGCAGCCCAGGTGCAGCGCGCACAGACCGCACTGGAGCAGGCCACGCTGGAAGCTCGCCGTGCGGAGCAGCTCGCCAAGGACCAGTTCATTGCCCCCTCGGCACGCGATCAGGCCACACTGGCCCGCCAGGCCGCGCAGGAAGCGTTGACCGCAGCCCGTGCCCAGCAGGGCGTGGCCGATTTCTCCCTGTCCGAGGCACGAGCCGCCCTGAGTCGCTCCCAGCCCGCCGGTGGCGCTGCGCCGACAGCAGGAATCTGGCAGCTCAAGAGCCCGGTCAACGGGCAGGTGCTCAAGCTCTACAAGGACAGTGCTTCGCCGGTCGCCGCCGGGCAACCCCTGCTCGACATTGGCGACACCTCGGCCATGGAGGCGGTGATCGATGTGCTGTCGGGTGAGGTGCAGCAAATTCAGCCCGGTGCCGTGGTGCAGCTGTCCACCGGCAGCGGCGCGCCACCGGTTGCTGGGCGTGTGGCGCGCATCGAACCCGTGGCCTTCACCAAGATCTCGGCCTTGGGCATCGAGGAGCAACGCGTGAACGTGGTCGTGGACCTGGCGTCGACCGCGGACGAGGCCTGGCGCCTGGGGGATGGCTTTCGCGTCGATGCGCGCATCACCGTTTTTTCACAGGCCGACGTCTTGCTGGTGCCCACGGCGGCCCTGGTGCG
>NZ_JBFJMY010000284.1:0-5519 GCF_041633695.1 Hydrogenophaga sp. | reverse complement strand
TTCTTGCTGCTGTGGTTGATCTCGTCCATGGTCACCACCACCTGGCCCACCACTTCGCCACCGCGCGTGGCGATTTCAGCGGCGGTCGAGACCAGCTGGTTGGCCTGGCTGGCCGCGTCCGCGCTCTGGCGCACCGTGGCGGTCAGCTGCTCCACGCTGGCGGCGGTCTGCTGCAGATTGGCCGCCGCCTTTTCTGTGCGCGACGACAAATCCTGGTTGCCGCTGGCGATTTCCACGCTCGCGGTGTTGATGCTGTCGGCGGCCGAACGCAGCTGGCGCAACATGTCCAGGAAGCGCTGGCGCATGCCCTCCACCTCTTGGACCAGACGACCGATTTCGTCGCGCCGCGTGCTTTGAAAGCTGTGGCTCAGATCGCCTTGCGCCACGCTGGTGACCGCCTTGGTCAATTCGGCCAGCGGCCGGCTCACGTTGCGGCGCACCAAGACGTACAAGGCCAGCCCCAGCACCAGCGTGGCCGCGATCAATGAGGCCCAAAACCGGTACTGCACGGCCCTGTAGCCTGCGAGGGCCTCTTGGTCGGACACCTCGGACACCACCCACCAGCCACTCGATTGGGCAGCGCGCATCACCACCCAAGCGTCGGTGGTCTGTGGGCGGAACAAGGCCTTGGCGTTCCCTATGCGCACGGACGCCGAGCCACGCAGCTGGTCCAAAAATGCAGAGGCATCGGGAAAACTGTCCAACACCTTGGCCCCTTTGGCCGTGGGATGGACAACAAAAACGGCAGCGGCGTTGTCGCGCCCCGGATCGATCACATAGGTACCCCCGTTTTCGAAGTAGCGCTCCTCGTCCACCAGACGCTCGATCGAGGTCGCGAAATCGGTGATGTCAAAACCGATGAACAGAATGCCGACCACTTGACCCGCATCGTTTTTGACCGCTTCGTAATGGGTCATGTACGGCGTGCCAAACAGCGTGGCGCGCCCGGTGTAGGCATCGCCTGCCAGCATGCGTGCATAGGCCGGGTGCTGGTGGTCGAGCATGGTGCCCAAGGCGCGGGTGCCATCTTCCTTCTTCACCGAGGTCGAAATCCGTTCGAAGTCTTCGCCCTTGCGCATGAAAACCGTGGCCACACCACCGGTTTCCTGGCTGAACGCATCGACTTGGGAAAAGTCACCGTTCAGGCTCATGCCCCAGTTTTGCAGCAACTGCTGCTCCGGGTCCAGCGCAAACGTGGCGCCGAACTTTCTTCGAAACGGCTGGTAGGCCCGGTCCGTCATCCGGCGCGCTGCACCATCGAACGCATCCAAGGTTCCTGCCATCAGCTTGGCGTTGGCGTCCACCGACTGCAGCACTTGTTCAAAAGCCTTTTTTTCTGCGTTCATGGCAACCATGGTGCTGACGATCAGCAACACCACCGTCAGCATGACCACGGCCTGCAAGGCCACGCGGCGGGCCACGGAGCGGGTTGGGGTATGGGGGGTTGGCATCCGCGTTCCTAGGGTCTAAAAGTGGGAAAGACGGTTCACTGCACCACAGGTGCCTGGTCCATAAGACCCATGTCGGTGCTCGACATCAGTCCCTCGATGTCCATCAGAATCAACATGCGTTCGTTCACGCTGGCGATGCCGGTGATGAAGCTGGTGTCCACCGTGGTGCTCATTTCCGGAGCCGGTTTGATCAGGTCGCTGGCCAGCCCCATCACGTCGGACACCGAATCGACCACCGCACCCACCACGCGGCCATGCACATTGAGCACGATGACCACGGTGAACTGGTTGTATTCCACCTTGTCGCAACCCAGCTTGATGCGCAGGTCCACGATGGGCACGATCACCCCACGCAGGTTGACCACGCCCTTGATGAAGGCGGGCGCCTTGGCGATGCGCGTGGGTTCTTCGTAGGAACGGATTTCCTGCACGCGCAGGATATCGATGCCGTATTCCTCACCGCCGAGGCGGAAGGTCAGGAACTCGGCGCTGGTTTTTTGCGCGGCGGCAGCCCGCGCACTGTCTTGGCGGGTCAGTTGGGTGGCTTCGTGGCGCATGTCCATGGATCAATCCTCGTGATAGAGAGCTCGTTCCATGGAATATCGGCCAGGTTGACCTGTCCTGAAGGCCGGAAAAGACGGTCAATTCCCGCGTTCTCACCCCGTGCGGGCACAAAGGAATACAAAGTGTTTAGGGGTTGTCCGCCAGACATGTCCGCCCGGGCCGCACAACGGCGAATCGGGCGGCAGCGGCCTTCAGCGCGAGAACCGGAACACCGCCGTGCTGGCCATGAGGTTGGGCGCGACACGGATCTCGCGGCCCTCGTGCAAGCCAAAACCGTCCTGGATGGACAAGCCGTTGCGCCGCGCCAGCACGTCGAAATCGGCGTAGGTGCCGACCCGGATATTGGGCGTGTTGTACCACTGGTACGGCAGGCGCTTGGTCACCGGCATGCGCCCCCGCAACACGTCCAGGCGGTTGGGCCAGTGCGCAAAATTGGGAAACGCCACGATGCCGATGCGCCCGACCCGGGCCGTGTCGAGCAGCATGGTCTCGGCGTTGCGCAAGTGTTGCAGGGTGTCGATCTGCAGCACCACGTCGAAAGACTGGTCGCCAAAAATGGTCAGGCCCTGGTCCAGATTGAGCTGCAACACGCTCACGCCGCGCTGCAGCGCGGCATGCACCTTGGCGTCGTCAATCTCCACGCCGTAGCCGGTGCAGCCGCGCGTGCTCTGCAAATGGGCCAGCAAGGCGCCGTCGCCACAGCCCAGGTCCAGCACATGCGAGCCTGGCGGCACCAGACGGGCGATCGACGCCATCACGCTGTGTTCGCTCATGCCGCCACCTCCGCCGCCACGCCCAGGCTTTGGGCCACGGTGTGGTCGAAATACGCGCGCACCGCCTGGTGGTAACGCGGGTCGTCGAGCAAAAACGCGTCGTGCCCGTGCGGCGCGTCGATTTCGGCATAGCTCACCTCGCGCCGGTTGTCGAGCAAGGCCTTGACCATTTCGCGGCTGCGAGCCGGCGAAAAGCGCCAGTCGGTGGTGAAGCTCACCAGCAAGAACTTGGCGCTGGCGCGCGCCAGCGCTGCGGTCAAGTCGCCACCAAAGGCCCGCGCCGGGTCGAAATAGTCCAGCGCCCGGGTGATGAGCAAATAGGTGTTGGCGTCGAAGTACTCGCTGAACTTGTCGCCCTGGTAGCGCAAATAGCTCTCGATCTGGAACTCCACGCCCTGCGTGGTGTATTTGTATTGCGTGCGCGGCTGCGGCTCTGGAGCGTCCCCGGGTGCGGCGTCCGGCAGCGCCACCGCCAGATCGGCCGGTTTCAGGCTGCGCCCGAACTTCTCGTTCATCACATCGTCGCTCAAGTAGGTGATGTGGCCGATCATGCGGGCAATGCGCAGGCCGCGCCGGGGCAGCGTGCCCGCGCGCAGGTAGTGGCCGCCGTGGAAATCGGGGTCGGTCACGATGGCGCGCCGCGCCACCTCGTTGAACGCGATGTTTTCGGCCGTGAGGTTGGGCGCGCTGGCCACCACCACCGCGTGGCGCACGCGGTCCGGGTATTGCAGCGCCCAGCTCAGGGTTTGCATGCCGCCCAGACTGCCGCCCATCACCGCCGCCAGCGTCTGTATGCCCAACACGTCGAGCAGGCGGGCCTGCGCGTGCACCCAGTCCTCCACAGTGACCACCGGGAAATCCGCCCCCCAGGCGTCGCCGGTGGCCGGGTTGGTGTGGGTCGGTCCGGAGCTGCCAAAACAAGAGCCCAGGTTGTTGACGCCGATCACAAAATAGCGGTCGGTGTCCACCGGCTTGCCGGGGCCGATCATGTTGTCCCACCAGCCCTGGCTTTTGGGAATGGCCACGCCATGGGCGTCGGCGTGCATGCCCGCGACGTGCTGCGAGGCGTTGAGCGCGTGGCACACCAGCACCGCGTTGGAGCGCTCGGCATTGAGCTGGCCACAGGTCTCGAACACCAGTTCGTACGCTGGCAGCACGGCACCGCTTTGCAGCTGCAGGGGTTCGGTGAATCGGTGCGTTTGGGGCGTGACGATCACAGGCTTGGTCCTCGGCGCCCAGGCAGGGCGCATAAAAAATCCCGATGCCGCCAAAGTGCGAGACCGGGAGTCCCCCCTTTAGCGGCATTTCTAAAGCGCCCGCAATCTGGATCAAATCGGCGCTGCGTTGAGTATAAATTGAAGCATACCGCCCTGCGGAATTGCGCCCTTTTGCGGCGCCGGGCCGCCTGGGGCGGGCCGCTCACGGCTTCAATCGCCCGCCGGGCGGGGCGGGTGCAAACAAGTGTTGTTATTGCGCACCGCACAGCCGCCGCCGCCTGGGGCGCCGAAAAAATGTCACTGTCTATGCGGCATTGGGCGCATAATCATCCGGCGAGAGCCATATGGCCTCGCTTGACAAGTGATCGGTTGGTTTCGCGTGCTACAGGTTTTGTTTGCTAACGGGGCTCCATCGCTATTTTTCTCTGTATTTTAGGAGTCCCAACAATGGGCAACAAACTGTACGTGGGCAACCTGCCCTACACCGTGCGCGACGAAGACCTGCAACAAGCTTTCGGCGCCTATGGCTCTGTCAACAGCGCCAAGGTCATGATGGAACGCGATACCGGTCGCTCCAAAGGTTTCGGCTTTGTCGAAATGGGCAGCGACGCTGAAGCGCAGTCGGCTATCGAAGGCATGAACGGCCAGTCCTTGGGCGGCCGTAGCCTCGTGGTCAACGAAGCCCGTCCAATGGAAGCCCGTCCTCCCCGCACCGGCGGCGGCGGTTTCGGTGGCGGCCGTCGTGAAGGCGGTTTTGGTGGTGGCGGCGGCGGTGGTAGCGACGGTGGTTTCCGCAGCCCCTACGGCGGCGGTGGCCGTCGTGAAGGTGGCGGCGGCGGCGGTGGCCGTGGCGGCTACTGATCAAACCCTTCAGGCTGTTTGCGCAGCCTGAAAGCAAAAAGCCCCTTTGGCATTCGCCCAGGGGCTTTTTTCATGGCTGCGTGAAACCCTCAGAACCAGTTGCCCCCTATGGGGCTCGTCCTATGGTTCCATGGGGAAACCGTTCCTGCGGTGTTCGGCAAAGTGCATGCGCCGCGCAGAACATAGACCTCTCGACCAAGCTCAGCCCGCATCGCTTTTCGCTTCTGAAAGCGCGTCCGGCTCAGAATTTCTCGGGCCGCAAGACGTCCACGTCGGCAAAAAACAGCGTCAGGCTGTGGTGTGGCGCGTATTCGGCCAGCACATACCGGGCAATGCTGTCGGCCACGGTCGGCTCACAGATCACCTTCATCTCGATGGTCCGGTCGGCCTCCCACAGAGCTTCTCGGGTGCTCAGACGGCTGCCGCCTCGCACGTCGTGCACCGTGTAGCCGTGTGCTCCCAGTCGCTGACTGTCAGCGACCAGGCGTTTTTCCAGCGAGGCCTCGGCGATGATGACCAGCAACTTGCGCGGGTGTTTTTCCATGGGCAACTTTCTCAGGCGTGCAGCCAGCGCGCCAGCTCCAGATAGAGCGGCACGCCCAGCACGATGTTGAACGGAAAGGTCACCCCCAGTGCGGCGGTGATCGACAAGG
>NZ_JBFJMY010000283.1:0-5555 GCF_041633695.1 Hydrogenophaga sp. | reverse complement strand
GCCGCGCCCCGCTCGGCCGCCGCAGGCACAGAGCCCGCAACCCTGATGGCGGGCACACCCGGCACGCCAGGCGCGACCACCGGTGCACCCCCACAGCCGCAAACGCCCCAACACCAGGACGCCTTGCGCTTTGCACCACCCGCAACAGCTGGCTACCCACCGCGCACCGATACCGTTGGCCAGCGCGTGAACGATCTCGGCGCGCTGTGGCAACCCACGCGCACCGGCCAACCCGAAGCAGCCGCGGCGGTGCAAACCGCACCCGCCACCGCGGCGCCCTTGCCCGACGGCGACTGGCCGCTGGGCCGCGCGGTGGCGCAATTGCAAGGCGTCTACATCCTGGCCGAGAACGTGCACGGCCTGGTGGTGGTGGACATGCATGCCGCGCACGAACGCATCGTCTACGAGCGGCTCAAACAACAGCTGGACGCACAGCGCATCGGCAGCCAGCCGCTGCTCATTCCAGCCACCTTCGCCGCCACGCCGCACGAAGTGGCCACCGCAGAGACCTGTACCGAAGCCCTGGCCACCCTGGGTCTGGAGATCACCCCCTTCTCGCCCAAGACGCTGGCGGTGCGCGCCGTGCCCACCACCCTGGCGCAAGGCGACCCGGTGGAACTGGCGCGCAGCGTGCTCGCCGAACTCGGCCAACACGACGCGTCGGGTGTGGTGCAGCGCGCGCAAAACGAGCTGCTCGCCACCATGGCCTGCCACGGCGCGGTGCGCGCCAACCGCCGCCTCACCCTCGACGAGATGAACGCCTTGTTGCGCCAAATGGAAGTGACCGAGCGCTCCGACCAATGCAACCATGGCCGGCCGACCTGGCGGCAGATGAGCATGCGCGAGCTGGACAATTTGTTTTTGCGCGGGCGCTGACCCGCACCTTCCCGGTGGCCATTTCGCTCGACAACGTTTTCTGGCACGCGCTCAGCGGCCACCAGGCTGGCTGCGCCGTGGGCACGCCACACGCCCGGCGCTACGCACCCGGCTTCTCGCCCATCATCGCGTTTGCCGACCGCAGCCAGCCCCGCTTCGACGAACTGGCGCCCTTTTGCGAGCCCGGCGAACACCTGTATTGCGATGGCTGGACCGGTCCCGTGCCCGCCGGTTGGCACATCGAAACACAGGCGCACATGGACAAAATGCGCTGGTCGGGCCCACCGCCCGATCAAGACGAGGCACCCGAGGCGCAGCCCATACTGCCAGCCCACCTCCCGCTGGTGTTGGAACTCACCGCCTTGACCCACCCCGGCCCCTTTGGTCCGCGCACGCCGGAACTGGGCGCCTACTTTGGTCTGTTTGAAAACGGACGCCTGATGGCCATGGCCGGTGAGCGCGCCCACGCCGGGTCCTGGCGCGAAATCAGCGGCGTTTGCACACACCCCGACTTTCAGGGCCGCGGCCTGGCCAAGCGCCTGATGCGCAAACTCATACGCCAACAAATGCAGCGCCAGGAAACCCCGTTTCTGCACGTCATGTGCGACAACGTGGCCGCGCACACGATGTACCTGCGCATGGGCTTTGAGGTGCAGCAAACCAGTGTGGTGCGTGTGGTGTCGCGCCGCCCCTTTCCAGCCGCTCCCATGGGTGGCGGCGCCATGACGCTCCACAGGGTTTGAGCATGGCAGCCTTCTTGCCCCCGTTCACGAGCCCTGGCGATTCGGCCATGCTGCAAAGCCTCTCCCTGGGAGCGGCGTTCGTCGGCATCGCCGCAGCGTCCGACTGCGCCTATGTCTTGATGGCCGAACTGGCCAGACCCGCGTTCGTGGCACACCCCCGCAACGCAACCATCGGGCGGGCGGTCACGGCCTTGGTCTACTTTGGCCTGGGCCTTTGCACCGCTTTTCCGGGCGTGCGAACGTCCCGCTAGAGGCAGCCGCGGCGAGACGCTTCGCGGCGTCATCACGCCGACATCCTGGTGCTTTTCAATTGGGTTTTTCCCCACTGGAGCATCTTGATGGACCCCCTGGACCGCCGCCGATTCCTGAACACCAGCGCCGCTCTCGCAGGCGTTGCCGCCACCGTCCCGCGCTGGAGCCTGGCGCAGACCGCACCCGCCGTGATCACACGCGACACTATGCGGCCGCAAATGGCCCATGGCGTGCAAAGCGGCGACCCCAGCGCCAGCTCAACCATGATCTGGACCCGCAGCGACCGCCCGGCGCGGCTCTGGGTCGAGTGGGACACCACCGACCGCTTCACCAACGCTCGTCGCGTGCGTGGACCGCACTTGCTGGAAGACAGCGACTTCACCGGCCGTGTCGATCTCACCGGCCTGCCCGCCGGGCAGTCGATTTTTTACCGCGTGGTGTTGCAAGACCTGCACAACGAGCGCGTGTTGTCCGAAGCGCTGCCGGGCCATTTGCGCCTGCCCGCCAGCAGCACCGGCAAAGCCCGGCGCGATGTGCGCTTTGCCTGGAGCGGCGACACCGCCGGCCAGGGCTGGGGCATCAACGAGGCCTGGGGCGGCATGAAGATTTACGAGCAGATCCGGCGCACCCAGCCCGATTTCTTTCTGCACTGTGGCGACACCATTTACGCCGATGGCCCGATCGCGGCGCAAGCGCCGCTGCCCGACGGCTCGGTATGGAACAACCTGGTGACCGAAGAAGTGAGCAAGGTGGCCGAGACCTTGAACGAGTTCCGGGGCCGCTACCGCTACAACCTGATGGACGCCAACGTGCGCCGCATGGCCGCCGAAGTGCCGCAAATCTGGCAGTGGGACGACCACGAGGTCAGCAACAACTGGTCCGACGCCAAAGACCTGAGCGCCGACGCGCGCTACAGCGAAAAAAACGTGCCTTTGCTGGTGGCCCGCGCCACCCGTTCCTTCCTGGAATACGCACCGATGCGCCGCAGCGCCGACGTGGAGAGCGAACGGGTCTACCGCTACCTGCCGCAAGGCCCATTGCTGGACTTGTTCGTGATCGACATGCGCAGCTACCGGGGACCGAATTCGGCCAATCTGCAGACGAGCGAAAGCGATGCCAGTGTGTTCATGGGCCAGCCGCAAATCGACTGGCTGTTGGATGGTCTCAAGCGCTCCAAGGCGACCTGGAAAGTCATCGCCTCGGACATGCCGATCGGTCTGCACGTGCCCGACGGCAAAGACGCCCAGGGCCAGGCTCGCTGGGAAGCGGTGGCCAATGGCGACAACGGCGCACCGCTGGGACGCGAACTGGAGATGGCGCGCCTGCTGCGCGCGATCAAACGCGCCGGTATACACAACCTGGTGTGGCTGACCGCCGATGTGCATTACACGGCGGCGCATTATTACGACCCGAACAAAGCCCGGTTCAGCGATTTCAACCCGTTCTGGGAATTCGTCTCGGGTCCGCTGAACGCGGGCAGCTTCGGCCCCAACGCGGTGGATGGCACGTTTGGCCTTCAGGTGGTGTTCCAGAAGGCGCCATCCACACCCAATACCGCGCCCTCGGGCGGCTTGCAGTTTTTTGGTCAAGTGGACATCGATGCCAAGACCCAGGCCATGACCGTCACCTTGAAAGACCTGGAGGGCGCCTCGCTCTACCAAAAAGTTCTGGCGCCCCACCGCAGCTGAGACGCGTGACGCGTGCACCGGCGGACGCTTCGGGCCCTAATCCAGCGTCTGCCGGTAGCGCAACAAAGCCACCACGCCGGCCACGGTCAGGAACAACAACATGGGCCACAGCTCGATCCAGAGCTGGCTGGCGTGTGCGCCCTTGAGCATGATGCCGCGCACGATGCGCAAAAAGTGCGTGAGCGGCAGCACCTCGCCGATCCACTGCGCCCACACCGGCATACCGCGAAACGGGAACATGAAGCCCGACAGCAACATGGACGGCAGAAAGAAAAAGAAGGTCATCTGCACCGCCTGCAACTGGTTGCGTGCGATGGTGGAAAAGGTGAATCCCACCGCAAGATTGGCCACGATGAAGACGCCGATCATGCCAAACAGCAGGGCAAAACTGCCCTCCATCGGCACCTTGAAAAGCAGCCAGGCCGCACCCAGGATCACCCCCAGTTGCACATAGCCGATCACCACGTAGGGCAGTATCTTGCCCGCCATCACCTCGGCCGGTCGCACCGGCGTGGCGAGCAGGTTTTCCATGGTGCCGCGTTCGCGTTCGCGCGTCATGGCCAGCGAGGTGAGCATCACCATGGTCATGGTGAGAATGGTGCCGATCAGGCCGGGCACGATGTTGTAGCGCGACAGGCCTTCGGGGTTGTAGCGCCGGTGCACCCGCAACTCGAACGGCGGCGCTGTCGCTTGCAACCCTTGCAGCGGTCCTTTCAGGTCGTGGCGCAGGGCCTGGTTGGTCAATTCACCCAAAGCGGCGATGGCGTTGCCCGAGGCCGATGGGTCGGTGGCATCCACCGAAACCAGCACCGCCGGGCGGTCGCCGCGCACCACGTCGCGCGAAAAATCGGCCGGGATCACCACGATGAACTGCACCAGCCCCTCGGCTAGCAGGTTGTCGGCGTCGGCCTGGCTGGTGCCCTGGTGCACCAGCCGGAAATAGCCGGTGTTTTGCAGCGAGGCCACCAGGCTGCGCGCCAGCGGCCCGCTGTCGGCGGCCACCACGGCGGTGGGCAGGCCTTTGGGGTCGGTGTTGATGGCGTAGCCAAACAACACCAGTTGCAGCACCGGTATGCCCACCGCCATGGCAAAGGTGAGGCGGTCGCGCAGCATTTGCTGGAACTCTTTGATGAAGACGGCCCAGGTGCGGGCGACAGAGAACCAGCGCATCAATGGCCGCCTGTTGGTGGGTGCCGCTCGGGCTCGTAGTTGTCCTGCGCCTGGTCGATAAGGCTGATGAACACGTCCTCCAGGTTGGCACGGGCCTTGAACAGGCGCACGCCGTGCTTGCGCTGCAGCGGCGCCAGCGATTCCGCCAGTTGTGCCGCGTCGCGCCCCGCCACGTGCAGCGCCGTGCCAAACGCGACCACGCTTTGCACACCGGGCAAGGCGTGCAGGCGCTCAGCCAGGCCGGCGTCGGTGTCACCCTCCACGGTCCAGACCGACAAGCCCGCCGCGTCCACGATCTCGCTTTCGCTGCCGCGCGCCAAAATTTTGCCGTAGGCGATGTAGACCAGATCGTTGCAGCGCGCGGCTTCGTCCATGTAGTGGGTGGACACCAGCACCGTGATGCCCTGGCTGGCCAGCGCGTGGATCTGGTCCCAGAAATCGCGCCGGGCTTTCGGGTCTACCCCGGCGGTGGGTTCGTCCAACAGCAGCAGGCGCGGCTCGTGGATCAGACAGGCGGCCAGCGCCAACCGCTGTTTCCAGCCGCCCGACAAACTGCCCGCCAACTGCTGTTGGCGCCCCTGCAAGCCCAAGCGTTCCAGTGCCTGGTCCACCGCTTCCCGGCGCCGTGGCAGTTCAAACAAGCGCGCCACAAAGTCGAGGTTCTCGCGGATCGAGAGGTCTTCGTAGAGGCCGAACTTTTGCGTCATGTAGCCCACCTGGCGCTTGATGGAGATGGCCTCGCGCCGAAAGTCCAGCCCCAGGCACTGGCCTTCGCCGGCATCGGGCTTGAGCAGGCCGCAGAGCATGCGGATGGTGGTGGTTTTGC
>NZ_JBFJMY010000282.1:0-5629 GCF_041633695.1 Hydrogenophaga sp. | reverse complement strand
GTGCGTATGGCCGCTCGGGCGCTGTCCATGTCCTGGTTGCGAATGGCGTTGAAGATGCTTTCGTGCTCCTGGTGCACAAGCCGCAAATAGACCAGCCGATTGGGCTGCCCCGCGCCATCGGTGGCGAGACGCGCGCGCGGAATCACACCGGGGCCCAAGGAGGCCATGACCTCGGCGAAATGGCTGTTCTGCGTCGCCAGCGCGATTTCGCGGTGGAACTGGAAGTCGGCGCTGGCGGCGTCCTGCCCCGCTTCGATAGCGGCCGAAAACCCGTCCAGCGCCACCCGCATGGCGCGCAGGTTTTCCTCGGTGCGCCTCGACGCCGCAATGGCCGCCGCCTCGGTCTCGATACCGATGCGCAACTCCATCAAGGCGATGGTGTCGCGCAGCGTGCCCAGTTGCTCCGGCAAGATGCGGAAGGGCGCGATTTCTTCCGCCCGCAGCACAAAGGTGCCGATGCCGTGGCGGGTTTCGGCCATGTTGACCGCCTGCAGGTACGAGATCGCCTCGCGCACCACGGTGCGGCTGACGCCAAACTCTTCCATGAAAGCCGCTTCTTTGGGCAGCTTTTCGCCCGGCGCATAGGCACCGCTGCGGATGCGATCGACCAGCACATGGGCCAGCTCGGTCGACAAGGTGCGCGACTTGTTGCGGCTGGACAGATCCCGATTCATGAGGGTATTCCCGATAGAGGCAGTGGTTTGCATCTGTTAAATTAGTTGTACGACAACTGATGATGAGATGTATGTGTTCAATGTAGCAGATGCGTTCCAGATTTGGATAGGTCGGCAACTTTTTCCACCCTCGTTTCATCCACCACCGCGCTTTGGCGCCCAGGAGACCCCGATATGACGAACCGCAGAACCCTGATCCAGGCCACCGTGGCCGCCGCTTGTGCCAGCGTGATCGGCATGGCCGCCGCACAAACCGTGCTGAAAGCCGCCGACGTGCACCCCGCCGGCTACACCACCGTGGTGGCTGTGGAGAACATGGGCAAGAAGCTGGAAACAGCGACCCAAGGCCGCTACAAGTTCCAGATGTTCCCGGGCAGCGTGCTCGGTGGCGAGAAGGAGATGATCGAGCAGACCCAGGTCGGTGCGATCCAGATCCTGCGCACCTCGCTGGGCCCGGTCGGTCCGGTGGTGCCCGAAGTCAATGTGTTCAACATGCCTTTTGTGTTCCGCGACATCGCCCACATGCGCGCCGTGATCGACGGCCCTATTGGCCAGGAACTGCTCGACAAGGTCAGCGCCAGCCCGGCCAAGATGGTGGCCCTGGCCTGGATGGATGGCGGCAGCCGCAGCCTCTACACCAAGAAGCCGGTGCGCACACCGGCCGACCTGAAGGGCCAGAAAATTCGCATGATGGGCAACCCCTTGTTTGTGGACACCATGAACGCCATGGGTGGCAACGGCATCGCCATGGGCTACGGCGAGGTGTTCACCGCCATCCAGACCGGGGTCGTCGATGGCGCCGAGAACAACCCGCCCAGCCTGTACACCGCCAACCATTTCAAGGCCGGCGCCAAGTACTACACCCAGACCAACCACCTGATCATTCCCGAACTGCTCGTGATGTCCAAGGTGGCCTGGGACAAGCTCACTCCCGCCGACCAGACCCTGGTGAAAAAGCTGGGCCGCGAAGCCCAGATGGAACAGCGCGCGCTGTGGGATGCGGCCGTGGCCGATTACACGACCAAGCTCAAGGCCGAAGGTGTGGAGTTCATCAGCATCGACAACAAGCCTTTCTTTGACGCCACCGCACCGGTGCGCGCCAAATACGGCGTCGATTTCGCCGACTTGATGAAGCGCATTGGCGAAGTCAAATAAGCAGGCCCTTCGCTGACTGTTCGCCCGCCTCCGCCTTCTGGCAGGGGCGGGCTTGAAAGCTTTTACATGAAATCACTCTACGTTGCCGCCATGGACCGCCTGTACCTGGCGTGCATCTGGCTGGCGGGTTTTGCCATCGTGTGCATGTCGCTCATCATTCCCTGGGGCGTGTTCACGCGCTACGTGCTGGGCACGGGTTCGCAGTGGCCGGAACCCATCGCCATCCTGCTCATGATGGTGTTCACCTTCGTCGGCGCGGCAGCGGGTTACCGGGCCAACACGCACATCGCCGTGTCCATGGTCACCGAACTGATGCCGCCGCCCGTGCGCCACCTGAGCACGGTGCTGGTCGACCTGCTGATGGCGGTGGCCTGCCTGTTCGTGGTCTGGTACGGCACCAGCCTGTGCCTGGCCACCATGGGCCAGTCGATCAGCGAACTGCCCTGGCTGCCGGTGGGCGTGACCTATGCCGCGCTGCCACTGGGGTCCCTGGCCACGCTGCTGTTTGTGATCGAGCGGCGCTGGGTCGGTCCACAAGAACGCCGCCCGCTGATGCGCTACGAAGAAAGTGACGACGCTTTCGGCCCAACCCCAACCCAAGAGGCCCACTGATGGACGCGTTTGTCTTGATCGGCAGCTTTGTGCTGCTCATGGTGCTGGGTGTTCCCATCGCCTTTTCTTTGGGTCTGGCCGCGCTGGCGGGGGCTTTGTACATCGACATCCCGCTCGACGCGGTGATGATCCAGATCGCCGCCGGGGTGAACAAGTTTTCGCTCTTGGCCATTCCCTTCTTCGTGCTGGCCGGCGCCATCATGGCCGAAGGCGGCATGGCACGGCGTCTGGTGGCGTTTGCCGGTGTGATGGTGGGTTTTGTGCGTGGCGGCCTCTCGCTGGTCAACATCCTGGCCTCCACTTTCTTTGGCGCCATCTCGGGCTCTTCGGTGGCCGACACGGCTTCGGTCGGCACGGTGCTGATTCCCGAGATGGAGAAAAAGGGCTATCCGCGCGAATTCGCCACCGCGGTCACCATCAGCGGTTCGGTGCAAGCCATTCTGATTCCACCCAGCCACAACGCGGTGCTCTATTCGCTGGCAGCGGGTGGTTCGGTCAGCATCGCCGCGCTGTTCATGGCGGGCGTTCTGCCAGGTCTGCTCATGGGCCTCACCCTGGCGGTGTTGTGCCTCTACAAGGCGCGCAAACACAACTACCCCAAGGGCGAAGTGATTCCGCTGCGCCAGGCGCTGAAAATTTGCGTTGAAGCGCTCTGGGGCTTGATGACCATGGTCATCATCCTGGGCGGCATTCTCTCGGGCGTGTTCACCGCCAACGAGTCGGCGTCGATCGCGGTGCTGTGGGCCTTCTTCGTCACCATGTTCATCTACCGCGACTACCGATGGCGCGACCTGCCCAAGCTGGTGCACCGCACGGTCAAGACCGTGACCATCGTCATGATCCTGATCGGCTTTGCCGCCGCCTTCGGCTACCTGATGACGCTGATGATGATTCCGCTGCGGGTCACCAGCTTTCTCACCGAGTTGTCGGACAACAAGTACGTGATCCTGGGTCTGATCAACCTGCTGCTGATCGTGCTGGGCACGCTGATGGACATGTCGCCCCTGATCCTGATCCTCACGCCCATTCTGTTGCCGGTGGTGAAGGTGCTGGGTGTGGACCCGGTGCATTTCGGCATGATCATGATGGTGAACCTGGGCATTGGCCTCATCACCCCACCGGTGGGCACCGTGCTGTTCGTGGGCAGTGCCATCGCCAAGCTCAAGATCGGGGTGGTGTCCAAGGCGCTGATGCCCTTCTTTGTGGCCTTGTTCGTCGTGCTGTTGATGGTGACCTACCTGCCCTGGCTATCGCTCTGGCTGCCGCGCACGCTGGGTCTTTGAGAACCGCCATGACCTCAAAGCAAGGCCTGGTTTTTGTTTCGCACGCCGACAGCGGCGACGTGCACAGCCTGGCGCTGGAGCACGACGGCACGCTGCGCCCGCTGCAGGTGACACCGCTGGGCGGCACGCTCATGCCCATGGCGCAAAGCCCCTGCGGGCGCTGGCTGTATGTGGCGCGGCGCAGCGAGCCGCTGGCCGTGCTCACCCTGGCCATCGATCGCGCCAGCGGCCAACTCCACCTGCTGGGCGAAGCGGCCCTGCCCGCCAGCATGGCCTACATCTCGACCGACCAGACCGGGCGCTACCTGTTCGCCGCGTCCTACCAGGGCGACCTGCTGAGCGTGAGCCCCATTGCGCCAGACGGCCTGGTGGGCGAGGCGCAGCAGACGATTCCCACCGGGCGACACGCCCATGCCATCGTGGCCACCCCATCGAACCACCACGTGCTGGCGACGTGCCTGGGCGGCGGGCAGGTGCTGCAATTCCACCTCGACGCCAGCACCGGACAGCTCACACCCAACGACCCGCCCGCCTGGAACGCACGCGCAGGCGCAGGCCCTCGGCATCTGCGCTTCCACCGCAACGGGCGTTGGGTCTATCTGCTCAACGAACTGGACGCCAGCATCGACCTGCTCCACTTCGATCCCGATACCGGGCTCTTGATGCACCGGCAATCGCTGTCGTCCTTGCCACCCGGCTTCGGCGGCGAACCCTGGGCCGCCGACCTGCATCTCACACCCGACGGCCGGTTTCTTTACAGCTGCGAGCGCCGATCCAGCACACTGGCGGCCTTTGCTGTGAACCAAACGAGCGGCGCCTTGGCGCTGCTGGGCCACATGCCCACAGAAACCCAACCGCGCGGCTTTGCGATCACACCCGATGGGCGGCAATTGCTGGCGGTGGGCCAAAGCTCACACCACCTGAGCCGCTACGCCATCGACACCACCACCGGCGCCTTGACGCTGCAACAGCGTCTGCCCGTGGGCCAAAACCCGAACTGGATTGAAATTTCCGCATGACCGCACCCGCTCTCACCATCCGCATGCACCCGGCCGACAACGTGGCCATCGTCGCCAACGACGGTGGCCTGGCCGCTGGCACGGTCTGCGCCGACGGCGTGACCCTGGCCGAGCGCGTGCCCCAAGGCCACAAGCTGGCCTTGCAAGCCTTGCCGCAGGGCAGCGAAGTGCGGCGCTACAACGTGGTGATCGGCCACACGGCGGTGGACATTCCCGCCGGTGGCTGGGTCAACGAGCAGCGGCTGCGCATGCCAGAGGCGCGTTCGCTCGAAGGCCTGCCCGCTTCAAACCCACCCGCCGAACTGCCGCCGCTGCAAGGGCACACGTTCCAGGGCTACCGCAACGCCGATGGCAGCGTGGGCACGCGCAACCTGCTGGCCATCACCACCACCGTGCAATGTGTGGCCGGTGTGCTCGACTTCGCCCTGGAGCGCATCCGCGCCGAGTTGCTGCCCAAATACCCGAATGTGGACGGTGTGGTGGGCCTGGAGCACACCTATGGCTGCGGCGTTGCTATTGACGCGCCCGACGCCATCATCCCGATCCGCACCCTGCGCAACATTTCCAGCAACCCGAACTTCGGCGGCGAAGTCATGGTGCTCAGCCTGGGCTGCGAAAAGCTGCAGCCCGAGCGCTTGCTGCCGCCGGGTTCGATCCCCATTGCCGACCAGCGTGGCGACGGGCTGGACGTGGTGTCCCTTCAAGACGAAAAACACGTGGGTTTCATGTCGATGATCGACAGCATCCTGGCGCAGGCCAAGCCACACCTGGAGCGCTTGAACGCACGCCGCCGCGAAACCTGCCCCGCGTCCGATCTGGTGGTCGGCGTGCAATGCGGCGGCAGCGATGCGTTTTCGGGCGTCACCGCCAATCCGGCTGTCGGATT
>NZ_JBFJMY010000281.1:0-5653 GCF_041633695.1 Hydrogenophaga sp. | reverse complement strand
GCTGCGCATCGCACCCGAATATTTGTCCAACTTTCTGGAAACCGGCTTCTCGCTCCTGCCGGTGTTGATCGGCCTGTTTGGCCTGAGCGTGATCTTTGGCGAAGCCGAACAAGGGGTGCGCGACGACGCCACCGGGTCGGTCAAGCTCTCCACCGGCAAGCGCTTTCGGTGGTCGGTCTTCAAAGGCCAGTTCGTCAACCTGCTGCGCTCGTCCTCCATCGGCACCTTCATTGGCTTGCTGCCGGGTGTGGGTGGCAGTGCCGCGTCGGTGCTGGCGTATTCGCAGGCCAAGAACTTTTCCGACGACCCATCGAAGTTCGGCACCGGCCACCCCGACGGGTTGATCGCCTCCGAGTCCTCCAACAACGGTTTGACCGGCGGCGCCTTGATCCCGCTGCTCTCGCTCGGCATTCCGGGTGACAGCACCACCGCCGTGTTGATCGGCGCTTTCACCCTGCAAGGCATACAGGTCGGCCCGCTGTTCATTGCCGAGCACCAAGACATCTGGAACACCATGATGCTGGGCTTGGTCGTCGCCAACCTGGTGATGTTCGTCATCATGTACTTCGCGATCCGCCACATCGCCAAGGTCATCATGGTGCCGAAGTATTTGCTCTACCCCGGCATCATGATGATGTGTGTGGTGGGCGCCTACGCCATCAACAGCGGCATCATGTTCGACGTGTGGACGCTGTTCCTGTTCGGTCTGTTCGGCTTCGTGGGCGTCAAGCTGGGGCTGGAAATCGCACCCTTCATCATCGGCTTCATCCTGGGCCCGTCTGCCGAGGTTTACTTCGTCAAGAGCCTGGAATCGTTTGGCAGCTTCAGCATCTTCTTCACCAAGAGCCCCATTGCCGTTTTCTTGTGGGTGTTGATCGCCGTGTCGATCGGTTATTCGGTGGTTTCGGCGCGCAAGGCGAAGCGGCTGTCGGCTTGAGGATTCGGGCTGAGCTTGTCGAAGCCCTTCGACAAGCTCAGGGCGAAAGGTTCATATTTCATGGGGCCGAATCCATAAAGGGGTTGGCAGCCGGGTTTATGGGGGTAATGGGCTGAAAAGTGCAGCAACTCAGGGGTGGCATTCCCCTCCATGCAACGGGCCCAGCTCCGTGCACGCTTTCCAATCCGGCTATCTACAAGGTCAGCGCTTCGATGCGCAGCAACTCAGCAACCTGTGCGCGTTGGGCGAATACCGGGGCAAGCAGCAACTCTTTGTGGTGCAGTCGCCCGAAGTCTTGAGTGGTTTGCGGCAAGTGGTCGTGGTCGGGTCCACCGAATCGTCCAACCGCCTGAAAGCGCTGATGGACCCATTTGTCCGTAGGCCGATGAGCGCGCAGGCGGTGAACGAAGCCGCGATGGCGTTCCAGATGGCACTGAACTGGGCCAGCCAGACCCCTTCCTGGAAGCGCCTGCATATGCCAACGCTGAACTGGTGCTCACTCCCTTTTGTGTGAATTAAACGCAGCCTCAGCGGTAGCGCGGCGATCAGGTCGTCGCAGAAGGACTCGGCCGGAAGCGCTCGGCTCCTGCCCGCCGATGCAAAAGCGAAGATTCGCTGTATCGGCCAGTTCGAGATGAAGCTACTTCGGCGACGCCTTCGCGCGTTTGCGGTTCGCCTCTACCGGCAAAGGGCGCGGCTCCAATCCGGCGAAGATCGGCCCGTCCACCACAGCAGGGAGATCGGGCAGCCGCATGAACGCAATTGCCTCTGCCTCTGCCGGTTCGATCCCCAATCCAACCAACACACAGCGCATCATGTGTTCGGGATGGTAGGCGCGTGTCGGCTCGGTGATCATCGTCTCGATGCCGTAGAAGATCGAACCAAGCACGATATCTCGCGCAACCAGCGCGTTGTCGATCTTCAGCCGCTTGCGCTGCAGCGCCAGTTCGAGGTCGCGCATCAGGTAGACGTCGATCAGCTGTCCACGCGCTGCGATGCGTGTTCCCACGCGCGTAATGAAGCTGCCCCATAGCGGGTAGCGCAGGGCCATTTGCATGTACAGCCGCGTGCCGGTGGAGAAGCGCTGGACCGGGTCGTCGAGTTGGACGACGAGCGGGTCGATGCTTTGCAGCGCCTCGTCGCTCATCGCGGTGGCCAGCGCATACAGCAACTCGCTGGTGGTGCGGAAGTGGTTGTAGAAGGTACCGCGCGAGACGCCCGTGGCTGCGATGAAATCGTCGATCACAGCCACGTCCGGGCCCTTCTCGGTGAACACATCCAGCGCGCTGACCAGCAGCCGCAGCCGCGTCTTCTCGCGCCGCTGCGCTCCAACGCGAACGCGGTGGTCTTCGGTTGTTGATTCTTCCTTTTCGGCGATCTTTGGCATGAGCGAGGGTGCCACTGGCACTAGGGAAACTACCTAAGTTTTAGTCTGTTTGTCATCTTGACGTTTTCGTCAGTACGAATACAGTTCAGTCACCTAATTCATTCTGACATTCTGTTCAATTTTACTCCAACAAAGGATACCCAATGAAACTGCTACGTCACGGTCGCCTCGGGGCAGAGAAGCCCGGCGCACTCGACGCCAACGGTCAAGCGCGCGACCTGTCGCTGCTGGTCCCTGATTTCACACCCGAATGGTTGACGCCGGCCAAACTGCAGGCGATGGCCGCCATCGATCTGCTGCGCATGCCATTGGTGCCCGCTGGAGAACGGCTCGGAGCACCGGTGGCCGGCACGCGGCAGTTCATCGCAATCGGACTGAACTATCGAAAACACGCACTGGAATCGGGCCTCGAGATACCCAAGGAGCCAGTCGTCTTTACCAAGGCGCTGACCTCGATTGCCGGCCCCGACGACGATGTCGAGCTGCCTGCGGGGTCGGAGGCTGGTGACTGGGAGATCGAACTCGGCTTCGTGATCGGCACGCTGGCGCGCAAGGTGCCGGTAGCGCAGGCCTTATCTCATGTGGCCGGCTACTGCCTGGCCAACGATGTCTCCGAGCGCGACTGGCAGATCAAGCGCAACGGCCAGTGGGGCAAGGGCAAGAGCTTCGATGGCTTTGGCCCGATCGGCCCGTGGCTGGTGACCAGCGATGAACTGCCCGACCCACAAAACATCGCGTTGGAGCTGGCGGTCAATGGCCAATTGAAGCAGCACAGCAATACCGCCGACATGATCTTCCCGGTCGCCGAGATCGTCTCGTACCTGAGCCAATTCATGACCTTGCTGCCGGGTGACTTGGTGATCACCGGCACGCCAGAAGGCGTTGGCCTCGGCGTGAAGCCGACGCCGGTTTTCCTCAAGCGCGGCGACGTGATGACACTGAGCGCCGGTCCGCTGGGAACGCAGCGCCAACAGGTCGTTTGACCGAAGCACCGGTCCCGACCACCCACTGAAGAACCACACCGCCACGCCGCGCCGAGCGCGGTGCGGGCGGAGCTTTGCCTGCATCCACTGGAGCAAACGATGACCGATGCCGTCCATATCCTCGCTGCACACTCCGTCGACGAATTTGTCCTCAGCGTCCCGGAGCTCGAATCCGCCCGCCACTTCTACACCGCTTTCGGTTTGGACGTGCGCAACGAAGACGGTGCGTTGGGCCTGTACACGTTCGGGCATCCGCATCGGTGGGCGCGTGTGCTGCCCGGCGCAAGCAAACGCCTGGTGTGGTTGAGCCTGGGCATCCATGCCGACGATGCACCACGTTTCGAAAGCCATTTTGCCGCACGCGGTATTGCACAAGTCGCTCCACCGGAGGGTGCCGAAGTCGGCGGCATCTGGCTTGCAGGCCCCGACGGCCTGCCCGTTCAATTGCGCGTCGCCGAGAAGGTGTCGCCGTCTCAGCCAGCGCCGCGGGAGATCGCGCCCGAATGCCGCAATGCCGGGCGCTCGCCGAGCCGCGGCCAGGCGCCGCTGGTGCATCCGCTGTATCTGTCGCACATCCTGTTGTTCAGTGCCGATGTCGATGCGGCGCGCGAGTTCTACGAGGATGTGATCGGCCTGCGCCTGTCCGACAAGTCGGGCTCGGTGATCGCCTTCCTGCACAGCCCGCACGGCAGCGACCACCACCTGATCGCACTTGCTAAATCGGCTGGCGGCGGGCTGCACCACAGCAGCTGGTGCGTGCCATCGATCGATGCGGTCGGCCTGGGCATGGAGCAGATGACCAGCGCGGGCTATCCCTTGGGGTGGGGTGTCGGCAGGCACGTTTTGGGCTCGAACTACTTTCGCTATGTACGCGACCCTTGGGGTAGCTACGCGGAATATTCCTACGACATCGACTTCGTAGAAGCCGGCAACGTCTGGCCCGCCGCCGACCACCCCGGCGAGGACTCGCTCTATGCCTGGGGCCCTTCAGTGCCCGAGGACTTCATCGTCAACCACGAACTGCAGGCCATCTGAGCCCGCCACACCAGGAAAACTCACATGAACACCACCACGATTCCCTGCTACGACGTTGTGCAGATCGGCTACGGACCGGTCAGCGAAATCATGGCGCTGGCACTTGCGCGCCAAGGCCGCAAGATCGCCGTATTCGAGCGTTGGAAGGAGCGCTTTGCGCTGCCGCGCGCCGTCTGCATCGACCATGAGTTGTACCGCGTGTTGTCGGCACTCGGCATGAGCGAGCAACTGCCCGCGGTCAGCCACGCCGGGCCGCAGTACCGCTGGTTCAATGCCGAGTGGAAAGAACTGCTGGCTATCGACTGGTCGGCAGAATCGATCTCTGGCGGGCCTGAGGTCCATTTTGTTCACCAGCCGACGCTGGAGAAGATGTTCGAGGATGTGGTTCAGGCGTGTCCAAATGTCGAACTGAACCTGGGCTGGGAAGCGATCGAGGTCACCCAGTCCGCTCACTATGCAGAACTCGTCGTCCGCGACTGCGAGAGCGGTGAGCAGCGCACCGTGCGTTGCAAATACCTGATCGGCGCCGACGGTGCCAACAGTCTGGTCCGCCAGGCCATCGGATCAACCCAGGAAGATCGCGGTTTCGAGGCCGACTGGCTGGTCATCGACGTGCTGCCAAACGAGGGCGTGACTCTCGACATTCCGCCGGCTGCGCAATATTGCAACCCGGCCAGGCCGACGACCATCGTTCCTGCCGGTGTCAAGGATGGACGCTACTTCCGCCGCTGGGAGTTCATGCGCCTGCCGCACGAGACGCGTGAAGAACTCGAACACGAACATGTCGCCTGGGATCTGCTGGCGCCTTGGGTCAAGCGCGACCAGGCCACCATCGTGCGCCACAAGGTCTATACATTCCGATCGCTGCTAGCCAACACCTGGCGCCAGGGCCGCTTGCTGATCGTTGGCGACGCCGCGCACGTGATGCCGCCGTTCATGGGCCAGGGCATGTGCGCCGGCCTACGCGACGACTGGAATCTGGCGTGGAAGCTGAACCTGGTGCTCGACGGCTGCGCCGACGACAGCTTGCTCGATACCTACCAGCCCGAGCGCCGCCCGCATGTCAGCGACGTGATCGACCTGTCTATGTACCTCGGCAGGGTGATCTGTATTCCCGATGCGCGCAAGGCTGCCGAACGCGACGAGGCCTTCTTCAGCGGCAAGGCGCCACCACTGCCTGCCTTTCCGTGTCTGAGCGACGGCATCCTGCGCCGCGACGCCAATGGCGCTGTACAGGCACCGGCTGGGCTGCTTAGCCCGCATGGGACGGTCCGCAACGGCGTCTGTGAAGGGCGGTTCGACAACGTCGTC
>NZ_JBFJMY010000280.1:0-5655 GCF_041633695.1 Hydrogenophaga sp. | reverse complement strand
GTGGCGGCCGCGCCTTCCACGAAGCGGTCGGCGCTCCACACCAGCAGCGCCAGTCCGACAAGCAGAGCAAGAGAGGGCAACAGCATGGCGCAAGCAGAGGATCTGGGTTGGGGGAAAATTGTCTATTCTCGCAGGCTCAGCTTACCCTGAACGCACGCACCGCCTTCCGTCTTCTCACCCTTGGGCATCCTTCCTGGCCACGGTTTTTCAGCATGAACCCACCTCCTGAGCACGACACACCCGAACCCGCCGTATCCGGCTGGGTGTGGCTGCGCGAACGTGCCCTGGCGAGCCGTGTGGGCTTGAGTCTGGCGGTGATGGCTTTGATGCTTTTGCTGCTGTGGTGGTGGCGGCCCCTGCTGCTGCTGCCCGGCACGCAGGCGCTGGTGATGCAAGGGGGAGACCCCTATGTGCGGGCGCTCATGCGCACCATCTCGGCCAGCGAATCCAACGTCTTGCGGCCCTACCATGTGCTGCACGGCCACAGCTTTGTCTGGACGCTGGACGAACACCCCAACCGCTGCGAACCCATTGGCCGCGGCCCGAACCGGGGCAATTGCTCGACCGCTGCCGGGCGCTACCAGCTGTTGTATTCCACCTGGGTGGCGCTGGCCCTGCGCCACCACCCCAAGCGCATACCGGGCCAGACCGATGATGGCCGGTTGAGTTTCGAGCCGGTGTACCAAGACCTGGTGGTCCATGCCTGGTTGTCCGATACCGATGCCTGGCGCGCCGATCTGCCCGCTCTGCTGCGCCAGGGCAAGACGCAAACGGTGCTGCGGCGGCTTTCTGGCACCTGGACCA
Organism: Hydrogenophaga sp.; assembly: GCF_041633695.1. Lineage (GTDB taxonomy): Bacteria > Pseudomonadota > Gammaproteobacteria > Burkholderiales > Burkholderiaceae_C > Hydrogenophaga. The sequence goes on along the minus strand of NZ_JBFJMY010000280.1, from coordinate 4,851 downwards.
GCCTGGGCTACGGCATTGAAAGCAACAGCATGAGCCGCGAGCTGCCCAAGATCTACCAGCGCATGCTCAAGGACGAGCTGGAGCGTTTGCCGAGCGGTGATGGCCGGTGAAGCTGGACCTGCACCGATCTTTGGCTATTCGCTCGCGCTGGCTCGTTGCACCAAGAAAAAAGCCGCACAGTTTTGTGAACTGTGCGGCCTTATCTGTGGTGCCCGGGGCCGGAATCGAACCGGCACGCCATCTCTGGCGGGGGATTTTGAGTCCCCTGCGTCTACCAATTTCACCACCCGGGCAGAATTCGGGGAGACCGAAATTATGGCACAGTCGCAGCATGAATTATCCGACGATCGAAGATGCCATTGGCCACACACCGCTGGTGGCTCTGCAGCGCATAGGCGCCGAGCTGTGCCGCGAACGCGGCAACGTGATTTTGGGCAAGCTCGAGGGCAACAACCCGGCGGGGTCCGTGAAGGACAGGCCCGCTGTGTCCATGATCCGGCGTGCGCAGGAGCGGGGCGATATCAAACCCGGCGACACGCTGATCGAAGCCACCTCGGGCAACACCGGCATCGCTCTGGCCATGGCGGCGGCCATCAAGGGCTACCGCATGGTGCTGATCATGCCGGAGGACTTGTCCATCGAACGTGCGCAGACCATGAAGGCCTTTGGTGCCGAGCTGATCCTCACACCCAAGAGCGGCGGTATGGAATACGCCCGCGATCTGGCTGAAAAGATGCAGTCAGAGGGCAAGGGCCGGGTGCTCGATCAGTTCGCCAACCAGGACAATCCGCGCATCCACTACGAGACCACCGGTCCCGAACTGTGGGAGCAGACCGGCGGGCGCATCACCCACTTCGTGAGCGCCATGGGTACCACCGGCACCATCACCGGCGTGTCCAGGTTCCTGAAAGAAAAGAACCCGGCGGTGCGCATCATCGGCGCCCAACCCAGCGAAGGCTCGCGCATCCCGGGCATCCGCAAATGGCCGACCGAATACCTGCCCAAGATTTACGACCCCACCCACGTGGACGAAATGGTCTACGTGAGCCAGTCCGATGCCGAGGAGATGTGCCGACGCATGGCGCGGGAAGAAGGCATTTTTGGCGGCATCTCGGCGGCCGGTGCCTGCTGGGTGGCGCAGCAAGTGGCGGCCCAGGTGGAAAACGCCACCATCGCCTTCATCGTCTGCGACCGGGGTGACCGCTACCTCTCCACCGGCGTGTTTCCAGCATGAGCGCCCCGGCACCCTCTGGAGGCGGTGGCTTTCGTTTTTGCCCGGCCTGTGCCACGCCGCTGGCGCTGGTCGGCGCGCAAGAAGACGGCGGCTTCAAGCAGCGCCTGCGTTGCACGGCTTGCGAGTTCACCCATTGGAACAACCCGACACCGGTGCTGGCGGCCATCGTGCAGCTGGACGACCGGATCTTGCTGGCGCGCAACGCCGCCTGGACCAACCGGATGTTTGGTCTGATCACCGGTTTCATGGAGGCGGGCGAAACCCCGGAAGAGGGTATTCGCCGCGAGATCGCCGAAGAAACGGCACTGGAAGTGAGCGCGCTCTCGCTGGTGGGGGTGCACGATTTCCAGCGCATGAACCAGATCATCATCACCTACCACGCGCAAGCCCACGGCGAAGTGGTGCTGTCGCCCGAACTGGCCGAATACAAGTTGCTGGCGCCCGAGCAGATCAAGTGCTGGCCCGCCGGCACGGGTTTGGCCCTGGCCGACTGGCTGCGATCCACCGGTCACGAGCCCGCGTTCATGGAGTGGCCCACCAGCCGTTGAACGGGCTGGCGTGCGCCAATCCTGGGTTTGCAGAGGACCTGCTACAGGACCCACCGACCGCGTTGTGGTGAAATGGCGACGACATGCCTGCGGCATGGTGGTGCGCAAAAATCGTGGATTGACGGGGTTTTGTCATGTAACAAAACGTTCGTGCCGCCCCGTTTTTGCTTAAGATCAGGACAATTTTTTGGAAAATGGCATGAATATCAACAAAGAGTTGGACGCACGCGGCCTGAATTGCCCCTTGCCGATCCTGAAGGCGAAGAAGGCCCTGGCCGAGTTGACCAGTGGGCAAACGCTGCGCGTGGTTTCCACCGACGCGGGTTCCGTGCGCGATTTCCAGGCCTTTGCCAAGCAGACCGGCAACGAACTGGTGGAGCAACATTCCGCCGATGGCGAGCACGTCAGCGTGCTCAAGCGGCGCTGAGTCGGGCTTGGCGCGTTCGCTGAGCGACCCACGGAACCGACCCGGACCCATGGACGTCTTGTTGGTTGACCCGCTGGTGCCGGAGGCATTGGCCTGGCTCCAGGAGCGGCACGAGGTGGCGTTTCGTCCCGAGCTGGGCGACGATCCGGTGGCCTTGCGCAACGCCGCATACAAGACCCGCGCCATCGTCTTGCCCACCCATGTGGTGGTGTCCGAAGAGTTTCTGAACTTTGCGCCCAAGTTGCAGCTGGTGGCCCGCATGCAGGTCTCTAGCGACAACACCGACCTGGACGCCTGTGCGCGCCGCAATGTGCGCGTGGTGCAGGCGCGCAGCGCCACCGTGCGCTCGAACGCCGAATACATCTTGTACGGATTGCTCATGCTGTACCGCCGCGGCATGGTCAGCGCCTTGCTGGGCCGAGCGCTGTCGCAGGTGCGCATGGGGCGCGAGTTGGCGGGCAGCACGGTGGGCTTGCTCGGGCTGGCGCCGGTGGCCCACACCTTGGCGCCCATGCTCAATGCCCTGGGGGTGCGCCTGGTGGGCTACGACCCCGCAGTGCACCACGCCGCTCCGCTGTGGGGCAAGCTGGGCGTGGAACCGGTGACGGTGAACGACTTGCTGTCCAAATCCGACGCGGTTTCGCTGCAGGTGGTGTACGCCTCGCGTTTCCGTGGCTGGCTCAACGAGCGCTTGCTCAACCACTGCAAGCCGGGCCAGCTCTGGGTCAGCGTGAGCCGCAGTTCGTTGTTCGAGCCCGAAGCGCTGGCGCTGGCGCTGACCGATGGCCGCATCGACGCCTGTTTGATGGATGGGGCATCGCCCGGATTTGCCGCCGAAGGCACGCCGCTGCACGGTATCCCGAACCTGCATTTGACGCCCCGCCTGGGTTCGCACACCCGCGAGGCCAAGCTGCGCGCCAGCTGGTATGTGGCCTACCGGATCCACGAATCCTTGTCGCCCATGCACAGCCGGGTGGAAACGCCGATGAGCGATTTTTCGGTGCTCGACAGCCTGGACTATGTCGACACCATAGACCCGGGCGACAGCTCCCGCTCCGTCTTGGGCTGATGGGCTGAAACGGGCTGCGGGCGCGACCCAGCGCCCCGGGGTTTCACAGCCCGCAGGCTCAAGCCCCCAGACGGGCGCGCTGTTCCCGCACCTTGCTCAGCGTGTCGCTGAAACCGGCCACCCGCTTTTTTTCCTGTTCGATCACCGCCGCAGGCGCCTTGGCCACAAAGGCCTCGTTGCCCAGCTTGGTACCGGCCTTGGCGATCTCGCCCTCCAGCCGCGCGATTTCCTTGCTCAGGCGGGCCTTTTCGGCGTCCACGTCGATTTCCATGAACAAGCACAGGCGGGCCTCGCCCACCACCGCCACCGGCGCGGCCTGGGCTGCAGCGGCCCAGCCGGCCTCGTCGGCAAATACCTTCACTTCGCTCAGTTTGGCCAGGGCTTGCAGCACCGGTCCCGCGGTTTGCATGAAAACGTCGTCGCCCAGCACATACAGCGGCAAGCGCGTGGCGGGCGATACGCTCATTTCGCCGCGCAGGTTGCGGCAGGCATCTACCAGGCCCTTGAGCTTGGCGACATGGGCTTCTGCTTCGGGGTCGATGCGTTCGGGCTGGCTCACCGGGTAGGCGGCGACGCTGACCGATTCGCTCGCCCGGCCGGCTACCGGCGCCACTTTTTGCCACAGCTCTTCGGTGATGAAGGGGGTCACCGGGTGCGCCAGCCGCAGAATGGTTTCCAGTGTGCGGATCAGGGTGCGGCGGGTGCCGCGCTGTTGCGCGGCGTCGCCGGTGTTGATCTGCACCTTGGCGATTTCCAGGTACCAGTCGCAGAACTCGTTCCAGACGAAGTCGTAGACCGTGTTGGCCACGTTGTCCAGGCGGTATTCGGCAAAGCCCTTGGCCACTTCGGCTTCCACGCGCTGCAGGCGCGAGACGATCCAGCGGTCGGGCTGCGTGAAGCTGAGGTAGCCACCCGGCACGCAGGCGTCTGCACCGTGCTCCTGCAGGCCGCAGTCCTGGCCCTCGCAGTTCATCAGCACAAAGCGCGTGGCGTTCCAGAGCTTGTTGCAGAAGTTGCGGTAGCCCTCGCAGCGCTTGCTGTCGAAGTTGATGCTGCGGCCCAGCGAGGCCAGGGCGGCGAAGGTGAAGCGCAGGGCGTCGGCGCCGTAGGCGGGAATGCCGTCGGGAAATTCTTTTTCGGTTTGCTTGCGCACCTTGGGCGCGGTCTCGGGCTTGCGCAGGCCGGTGGTGCGTTTGTCCAGCAGCGGGGCCAGCGAGATGCCGTCGATCAGGTCCACCGGGTCCAGCACATTGCCTTCGGACTTGCTCATCTTGTGGCCTTGCGCGTCGCGCACCAGGCCGTGGATGTAGACGTGCTTGAACGGCACGCGGCCGGTGAAGTGGGTGGTCATCATGATCATCCGGGCGACCCAGAAGAAGATGATGTCGTAGCCGGTCACGAGCACGCTGCTGGGCAGGTAGAGGTTGTAGTCGTCGGTCGCGGCATCACCTGGTTCGGGCCAGCCCATGGTGCTGAAGGGCACCAGCGCCGACGAGTACCAGGTGTCGAGCACATCTTCGTCGCGCTTCAGCGTCTTGCCAGGGGCCTGAGCCTGCGCCTCGGCTTCGTTGCG
>NZ_JBFJMY010000279.1:0-5660 GCF_041633695.1 Hydrogenophaga sp. | reverse complement strand
CGCGCACCTTCTCCACCACCGCCACATCTTCGGGCGTTTTGGATTTGACCAGGCGCGCCAGGTAGTAGGTGTTGGTGAGCGCCACGCCGCATTCGCCCGAAGCCACGGCCTTGATCTGGTCGGTGTCGCCACCTTTGGGCGAACGCGCCATGTTGTTGACCAGGCCTTGCAGCCAGGCTTCGCCCTTCTGGTCGCCCAGGCGCTCGATCACGGTCGAGAACAGCGACAGGTTGTAGGGGTGGGAGCCCGAACGGGTGCAGAGCAGACCTTTGAGCTTGGGGTCGGACAGTTGCTCGTAGCTGGCCACATCGGCGGCCTTGACGCGCAGCGGGTCGTACACGATCACGCGGGCGCGGGTGGAAAAACCGGTCCAGGTCACACCGTCCTTGGTCGCATCGGCGCGCAGGTTGGCCGGAATGGCGGCGTCCAGCTTGGCGGACTGGATGGGCTGGAACAGGCCTTGGCTGTCGGCCGAGGCCATGCGCGCGGCGTCCACCAGCAAAATCACGTCGGCCGGAGAGGCCGAGCCTTCGGCCCGCAGCCGGGCCACAATGCCAGCGTCGTCCGAATCCACCCGATTGACCTGTATGCCCGTGGTCTTGGTGAAGGTGTCGTACATCGCCTCGTCGGTCTGGTAGTGGCGGGCGGAGTAGATATTGAGCACTTTGTCTTGTGCTTGAACGCCAAAGGCGGCTGCGGTGGCGGCGAGGACAATCGACAACTGGGCAAATGCTTGCATTTCAGGCTTCCATGGTGAAACAAACAAGGCGTCCAACGATCAGCAAGTGGCTGTTCGGGCGCGGGGTAAACTGGATCAAATCTTAACAGAAACGCGAATGGTTCTCAATAAAGTTCTTAACACGGGTGCCTTGCTCGGTCTGATTCTCTTGACCGGATGCAGTCTGATGCCGCAGGCCGATCCGTCCGGGCCTGTGTCGGTTGCCACCACGCCACCTGCTCCGGTGGTGGAAGTTGAACGCCGCGCGCCGCGCCTGGGCCTGGCTTTGGGAGGCGGCGCGGCGCGCGGTTTTGCCCACGTGGGTGTGATCCAGGTGCTGGAGCAAAACGGCATCCGGCCCGACGTGGTGGTGGGTACGTCGGCCGGCAGTCTGGTCGCCGCCTTGTACGCCAGCGGCCAAAGCGGCGCCGAACTGGAAAAATCGGCCCTGGCCATGGAAGAGGCCACCCTGACCGATTGGTCGCTGCCGATTTTCGGGCGCGGCATGCTCAAGGGCGAGGCCTTGGCGCGCTACGTGCGACAGGCCGTGGATGGCCGTTTGCTGGAGAACATGGTGTTGCCGCTGGGTGTGGTGGCCACCGATCTGGGGAACGGGCAGGGGATTCTGTTCCGCCGGGGCGACACCGCCACCGCCGTGCGCGCTTCAAGCGCGGTGCCGGGCGTGTTCGAACCGGTGCGCATCGCGGGTCGAGAGTATGTGGATGGCGGCCTGGTGGCACCGGTGCCGGTGCGTTACGCCCGGGACATGGGGGCCGAAGTGGTGCTGGCGGTGGATATCTCCAGCCAGCCGGAAAACAACGCGGCCGATGGCAGTTTTCGGGCCTTGCTGCAAACCTTTGCCATCATGGGCCAGAGCATCAACCGGCACGAACTGGCGGGCGCCGACGTGGTGCTGCGCCCGGCTTTGGTTGGCATGGGCAGTGCCGACTTTTCGTCGCGCCAGCGCGCGATGGCGGCGGGGCGGGCCGCCATGCAGGCGGCGTTGCCGCAGCTCAAAGCCGAACTGGCTCGCTTGCGAACGGTCAGCGCCAAGTGAAGGTCGAGGTGGGCGCGAAAGTGCTGGGCCGAAAAAAAGCCCTCACGTTGCCGTGAGGGCTTAATGGGTCCGATGAAATCGAATTTCGAAAAGGACCCGAGGAGACAACCAGAGAGAAGGGTCTGACAGCCTGCGGTGCCTGTTGAGGCTGGCCGCAGGGGCCATAGATCACAGTGTGCCTGAGCTTTGCGACTCAGATCGCCGGATCAGCGGCATCAAACCCCTGCAATTCAGCGTTTCTTGGCAGCGGTCTTGCTGGCGTTCACCGCGGTCGAGGTCACGGTGTTGAAATTGGACTCGGCCATTTCGGTCGCTTGCTTGACAGCTTTCTGAACCGATTCCATGGCGTTGTTGGCGGCCGACACGGCGCTCTTCATCACGGCCACGGCGGACTCGGAGCCAGCTGGTGCGTTCTTGGCGGCGTTGTCCACAACGGCCATGAATTTCTTCTGCGCGTCGGTGGCTTGCACTTCGGCGGCTTTGCCGAATTCGGCACCGGTGCCGGAGGCGATGTCGTACAGGTGGCGGCTGTAAGCCACGGTTTTTTCGGCCAGGGGTTGCATCAGGCTGGCTTGCAGCGTGAGCAGTTCCTGCGCGTCTTTGACGCTCAGCATGGCCTGGGTGCTGTTGGCGGACTCGGACAGTGCGGCCTTGGTGGCTTGCACATTGAGTTCAACCAGCTTTTCCACGCCTTCGAAGGCTTTCTGGGTCAGACCAAAAATGGTCTCGATGTTGGCTTTTTGGGCGGCAACGATTTGTTCGGCGGTCAACATATTCATACTCCTTGGCTTGTTTAACAGGGCTTAGTTGAAGCTGCGTTTGAACACCGCATGCAACGTCGAGGACGTTGCCACCTTGTTCCTTTTGCTGCGCTGCAACATAAACCCAATTATATGGATCAACGAAAGCCACGCAAGCTCTTTTTGTTGCGGTGCAACATATTAGAGTGGGTTTTCTAGAATCTGCAAAGTCACAGCGCTTTCACCCAGGTATTGCCCAGCCGCCACAATGGCGGTTGACCGTTCAGCCATCCCCCTCCGCCCAGCGTGGCCGCCGCATCCGGCGTCTGCCTTCACCCCCCCTCTAACCGTGCACGCGTACTACGCCGACCATTTCGTCTTGCCATTGCCCAGTGGCCACCGCTTTCCCATGGCCAAGTACGCGCGTTTGCGCGAGCGGCTGGAGGCCGAATTGCCCGAGGTGCATTTGCACGAGGCCTTGGCGGCCAGCGCGGGTGAACTGGCGCTGGTCCACACACCTGGCTACATCGACGCGGTGGCGCAGGGTCGTTTGACCGCAGCGGCGCAGCGCGAAATCGGTTTTCCCTGGAGCCCGGCCATGGCCGAGCGGGCCCGCCGCTCTGTTGGCGCCACCGTGCAGGCTTGCCGCACCGCCATGGGCGGTGCCGGTCTGGCGGCCAATCTGGCCGGTGGCACGCACCACGCCTACGCCGACAAAGGCAGCGGCTTCTGCGTGTTCAACGACGCGGCGGTGGCCGCGCGTCTGATGCAGGCCGAACACGCGCGGCGCCACCGCACGGGTGGCGCGCTGCGGGTGGCCATCATCGACCTGGATGTGCACCAGGGCAATGGCACGGCCCGGGTGTTTGCGGACGACGACACGGTGTTCACCTTGTCGCTGCACGGCGCCAAGAATTTCCCGTTTCGAAAAGAGCCCAGCGATCTGGATGTGGAGTTGCCGGATGGCTGCGAGGACGTGGCCTACCTGGAGGCCCTGGAGCAGGCGCTGGACGAGTTGCAGCGCCGTTTCGAGCCGGGTCTGGTGATTTATCTGGCCGGCGCCGATCCGCACGAGGGCGACCGCCTGGGGCGCCTGAAGATCAGCTACGACGGCCTGGAAGCACGCGACCGCCGCGTGATGGACTGGGCCTGGCAGCGCCAGGTGCCGCTGGCTTTTGCCATGGCCGGCGGCTATGGCCACGATCTGGACTCCACCGTGCAGGTGCAGATGAATACCTACCGCACGGCGTTGGACTACCACCGCCGCTGGCAGGCGCGGCGCACAGCCGCCGCCAGCGGGCACATGCCCGCGCAAACGCAGCGCCTTGCAGACGCGACAGAGACGCGGACCGGTGGCTGGCAGAATTTCGCACCATGAGCACCCCACCCGCCACCCCCAGACCACAGGCCTTGCCACGGCAGGCCTACGCGGTTTTCCGCACCATCGGCACCCGCTGGATGGACAACGACGTCTATGGCCACGTGAACAACGTGGTGTACTACAGCTGGTTCGACACCGCCGTGAACGGCTATTTGATCGAACAAGGCGCGCTCGATATCCACGCCGGTCGCACCATCGGTCTGGTGATCGAGACCCAGTGCAATTATTTTGCCCCGCTGGCTTTTCCACAAACCGTGCACGCGGGTTTGCGCGTGGGGCATCTGGGCAGCTCCAGCGTGCGCTACGAAGTGGGCCTGTTTGCCGAAGATGGTGAAATGGCCGCTGCCTGTGGGCACTTCGTACACGTTTACGTGGACCGCGAGACCCGACGCCCAGTGCCTTTGCCCGAATCCCTCAAGAAAACCCTGGAGACCCTGAGATGAGCCAAAACCCGATAGCCGTTGGCCCCGTGATCGACGCGGCCAGTGTCGACGCCGCCATCACCAGCCGCATGTCGGCCCGTGCCTTTCTGCCCAAACCGGTGCCACGCGCCACCATCGAACACCTGCTGCAACTGGCCAGCCGGGCACCCTCGGGCACCAACACCCAGCCCTGGAAGGTTTACGTGCTGCAGGGCGCCAGCCGCGACAGCCTGGTGGACAAGGTGTGTGCGGCGCACGACGCGTTGCGCGCCGATCCCTCGCTGGCCGAGCAGTACCGAGAGGAATACGATTACTACCCGGAAAAATGGGTCAGTCCCTACATCGATCGCCGGCGCGAGAACGGTTGGGGCCTGTATGGCTTGCTGGACATCACCAAGGGCGACAAGGACAAGATGCACGCCCAGCACCAGCGCAACTTCCGCTTCTTCGATGCACCCGTGGGCCTGATGTTCACGCTGGACCGGGTGATGGGACGCGGCTCGCTGGTGGACTACGGCATGTTCATGGAGAACCTGATGGTGGCGGCGCGTGGACATGGTTTGCATACCTGCCCGCAGGCGGCCTGGAACGGCTTTGCCCAGATCATCCTGCCGCATGTCGGCGCCGGCGCCTCCGAAATGCTGGTCTGCGGCATGTCCTTGGGCTATGCCGATCCAGAGCACATCGTCAACACTTTCCACACACCGCGCGAGACGGTGCAGAGCTTCACCACCTGGCTGGAATAATCCAGGCCTTCAACCAAGCAAACCACTTAACCAAGGAAGACACCATGAACACCACACCCAGCGGCCTGCAATACGAAGACACCGTGATCGGCCAAGGCGAAACCGCCCAGACCGGCCGCAACGTGCAAGTGCACTACACCGGCTGGCTTTTCAACGACGGCGTGCAAGGCGCCAAGTTCGACTCCAGCAAAGACCGTGGCCAGCCGTTCGAATTCCCGCTGGGCGCCGGTCACGTCATCAAAGGCTGGGACGAGGGCGTGCAAGGCATGGCCGTGGGCGGTACGCGCCGCCTGGTGATCCCTGCGGCCCTGGGCTATGGCGCACGCGGTGCAGGTGGCGTGATTCCGCCCAATGCCACCTTGTTGTTCGAAGTGGACCTGCTCGCGGTCTGATCGGCCATGCAGCAGAGCAACAAGCCCGCCGTGCTGGTGGCGCGAGCCGTTTTTCCAGAGGTGGTGGCGCGGCTGCGCACGCACTTCGAGGTCGAGACCAACGACGCCGACGAAGTCTGGACGCCAGCGCAACTGATCGCCAAACTGCAAGGCAAGGTGGGCGTGCTCACCTCGGGTGCGGAGCGCATCAACGCCGACCTGCTG
>NZ_JBFJMY010000278.1:0-5660 GCF_041633695.1 Hydrogenophaga sp. | reverse complement strand
TGGCGGCGGCCAGTCCAACCCCACCTTCTTTGTCGATTTTGACAACCGGCGCATGGTGCTGCGCAAGAAACCCGAGGGCGAGGTGCTGCCCTCGGCCCACGCGGTGGACCGGGAATTCCGCGTCATGCGGGCGCTGGCCGCCAGCGACTTGCCGGTACCACCCACCGTGCTGTACCACGCCGATGCCGACGTGATCGGCACGCCCTTTTACCTGATGGACCGGGTGGAGGGCCGCGTGTTTGCCGACAACGCACTGCCCGGCATGGAGCCAACCGAACGGCGAGCGATCTACCTGGCGATGGCCGAGACCCTGGCGCAACTGCACCGGGTGGACTGGCGCGCCGCAGGCCTGGGCGACTTCGGCAAGCCGGGCCAGTTCTTCCAGCGCCAGTTGCGCCGCTGGACGCAGCAGTGGGCGCTGTCGAAAACGCGCGAGAACCCGGCCATCGATCAACTCATCGACTGGCTGGGCAGCCACATGCCCGACGACGACACCACCACGATCGCGCACGGCGACTTCAAGCTCAACAACCTGATGTTCCACCCCACCGAGCCGCGCGTGGTCGCGGTGCTGGACTGGGAACTCTCCACCCTGGGCCACCCGCTGGCCGACGTGGCTTTCAACACCGTGCCCTGGCGCACCTTGCCCGCCGAGTTCGGTGGCATCCGTGGGCTGGACCTGGCCGCTCTGGGCATTCCCACCGAGCAGGCGTATGTGGCGCACTACTACCGCACCGCCGGCCGCAGCGAGCAAGCCCAGCCCTTTCACTGGGCCTTCGCGTTCATGCGCTGGGCCGTCATCTTCGAAGGCATCGCGGCGCGTGCCCAGCGTGGCAACGCCGTGGCCGACAACGCGGCCGAGGTCGGCGCACTCAGCGTCGCCATGGCGCAGCGTGGCATCGAGGCCATCCACACACCCGTTTCCAACATTTGATCAGGAGCACCCCTTGGATTTTCAGTATTCAGAAGACAACCTGCAGTTGCAGCACACGCTGCGCGCGTTCATGGACCGGCACGTGCTGCCGCAGAACGCCGAATGGCACCGCCTGGCCAACAGCGGCACTTACCCATCGGCCGTGATCGAGCCGCTCAAGGCGTTGGCCAAAGAGGCCGGTCTGTGGAATCTGTTTTTGCCGGGTCTGCGCGAAGGTGAGCCGGGCACGCGCCTCTCGAACATGGGGTACGCGCCCTTGGCCGAGATCATGGGCCGCATCCCGTGGGCGTCGGAGGTGTTCAACTGCAATGCGCCCGACACCGGCAACATGGAGATGCTGCACCTGTTCGCCACGCCCGAGCAGCACGAGAGGTGGTTGAAGCCGCTGCTGGAAGGCGAGATCCGTTCGTGTTTTTCGATGACGGAGCCCGACGTCGCCTCGTCGGACGCGACCAACATCCAGACCACGATCCGCCGCGAAGGCGACGAGTACGTGATCAATGGCCGCAAGTGGTTCAGCACGGGGGCCATGCACCCCTTGTGCCGCTTCACCATCGTGATGGGCGTGTCCGATGAAAGCCCCGAAGCGTCTGCACACAACCGGCACTCCATGGTCATCGTGCCACTGGACACGCCCGGCTTCAAGATCGTGCGCAACGTGGCCATCATGCACCACCACACCCCCGAAGGGCACTGCGAAGTCACCTTCGAGAACGTACGCGTGCCGGTCTCCAACTTGTTGGGGCAAGAGGGCGCGGGCTTTGCGCTGGCGCAGGCCCGCCTGGGCCCGGGCCGGGTGCACCACTGCATGCGCTCCATCGGCCAGTGCGAGCTGGCGATGGAGCTGATGTGTGATCGTGCGCTGACGCGCAAGGCCTTCGGCAAGCACCTGAGCGATTTCGCCAACGTGCAGGACTGGATCGCCCACTCGCGCGTGGAGATCGACCAGGCCCGCCTGCTGGTGCTGCGCGCTGCCTGGCTGATGGACACGCAGGGCAACAAGGCCGCGCGCATCGATGTGTCGGCGATCAAGCTGGTCGCTGCGCTGTTGCAGACCCGGGTGCTCGACCGTGCGATGCAAGTGTTTGGCGCCATGGGCATCACGCCCGACACACCGCTGTCCTACCTCTGGACCTGGGGCCGCGCCATGCGCTTCTTTGACGGCCCGGACGAGGTGCACCTGCGTGCCATTGCGCGCCAGGAACTGAGCCGGGCGCGCGAGAACCTGGGTTCAAGCGCCGCCTACTACACCCCGCAATGAGGCTGTGAACATGAGCTATCCCGATCGACCCGAAGCATCCACCGCACCCGTCTTGTGCTGGCGCGAAGGCGCCGTGGTGCACATCCGCTTCAACCGCCCGCAGCGCCTGAACGCCATCGACCTGGAGACCGCCCAGGCCTTCCACGCCGCCTGCCGCCTGGTCGCGGATGACGGGCTGGCGCGTGTGGTGGTGCTCGGCGGAGAAGGGCGGGCCTTTCTGGCCGGTGGCGACGTGGCCGCCATGCGCGCCGATCCCCCCAAGGCCGCCGACCTGATACCGGAAGTGCATGCCGCGCTGCAGACACTGGTGGCACTGCCCTTGCCGGTGATCGCCCAATTGCATGGCGCGGTGGCGGGCGCAGGCCTGGGCGTGATGATGGCTTGCGACCTGGCCATTGCGGCGCAGGGCACCCGCTTCAGCATTGGCTTTACCACGCTCGGTGCCAGTGCCGACAGCGGGACCACCTTCGGGCTGCCGCGCATGGTGGGTTTGCGCCGGGCGATGCAGATCGCCATGCTGGCCGAGCCTTTTGACGCCGACACCGCGCTGGCCATGGGCCTGGTGAATGCCGTGGTGCCCGCCGACGAGATCGAGGCGCGCACCCAAGCCTGGGCGCTGCGTTTGGCAGCGGCTGCGCCCATGGCCATGGCCCGGCTCAAGGCGCTGTTGCGCAGTTCGCTGGACCACAACTACACCGACCAGCTGCACGCCGAGGCGCTGGCGTTTGCCGACTGTGCGGCGACGCAGGACTTCGCAGAAGGGGTGAACGCCTTTCTCGACAAGCGCCCCGCCCAATTCAAAGGCCTTTGAAACCGGCCGCTACCCAAGGACAAGCCATGAACATGAAGACACGCATCACCGAGTTGTTAGGCATCCGCTACCCCATCATCCAGGGCGGCATGCAATGGGTGGGCACCGCCGAGTTGGCCTCTGCGGTGTCCAATGCGGGCGGCCTGGGCGTGCTCACCGCGCTGACCCAAGCCACGCCCGAGGCCCTGGCCCAGGAAATCGACCGCTGCCGCGGCATGACCGACCAGCCCTTTGGCGTCAACCTCACCATCCTGCCCTCGGTCAACCCGCCGCCCTACGCCGAATACCTGGAGGTGGTGATCGAGAAAGGCGTCAAAGTGCTGGAGACGGCGGGCAACAGCCCCAAGGCCTTTATCGAAAAGCTCAAGCGCCACGGCGTGCGCATCGTGCACAAGTGCACCAGCGTGCGCCACGCCTTGTCGGCCGAGCGCAACGGGGTGGATGCGGTCAGCATCGATGGCTTCGAGTGCGCCGGTCATCCGGGCGAAGACGACGTGCCCGGCCTTATCCTGATTCCACTGGCCACGCGCGTGCTGCGCATCCCGGTGGTGGCTTCGGGCGGCATCGCCGACGGGCGCGGCATGGCCGCGGCCATGGCCCTGGGTGCCGAAGGCGTCAACATGGGCACGCGCTTTTGCGCCACCGCCGAAGCACCTATTCACGAGCACATCAAACAGGCCCTGGTGCGCGCCAGCGAACGCGACACCCAGCTGATATTCCGCTCCCTGCGCAACACCGGGCGTGTGCTCAAGAACGCGGTGTCCGACGAGGTCGTGGCCACCGAGCAGCGGCCCGGCGGTTGTGAGTTTGCCGACATCCAGCCACTGGTTTCCGGACAACGCGGGCGCAGCGCTTTGCACAGTGGCGAGGTCGATGCCGGTCTGGTCTGGGCCGGACAGGTGGTGGGTCTGATCGACGACATTCCCACTTGCGAGGTGCTGCTGCAACGGCTGGTGAAAGAATGCCGCGAAAGCCTGCTGGGTGCCACGGCCATGGCGCGGGCGGCGTGACGCGGGCGGCACCCGAACCGTACACGGGAAAGACCCACATGTCCGATGCCATGCCGCCCGTGCCAGCCACGCGCCTGGAGCAACATTTCCAGGACAGGGTGGTGCGCTGTTTCGTGGAGCGCCCCCACGACATCAACCAGATGTGGCGCCAGGCCGCGCGCAAAAACCCCGCAGCCGAAGCCCTGGTCTGTGGCGAGCGGCGCCTCAGCTGGGCGGCATTCGAAGAGCAGGTGATGCGGGTGGCGCAGGGCATGGCTGTGCTGGGCGTGCAGCAGGGCGACCGCGTGGCGCTGCTGCTGGGCAACGGCGTCGAGTTTGTGCTCGCATCTTTTGCCATCCAGGCCATCGGCGCCGTGATCGTGCCCTTGAGCACCCGGGACCAGACACCCGGCCTGGCCTACATCCTGCACAACAGCGGCGCCATGCTGCTCGTGTCGGACGCGGCGCTGCAAGCGCGCTGGCCGGCACCCGAAGACACGCCGCTGCTGCGGCACCGGCTGCTGGTGGGCGTGCCGCCCGATCATCCGCAGGCTTTTGAGCGTTTGTCGGGCTTCGAGCCTTTGGCCGACACCGCCCCGGTGCACGAGGAAGACGTGGCTGTCATCATGTACACCTCCGGCACCACGGGTTTCCCCAAGGGCGCGATGCTGACGCACCTGAACGTGGTGCATTCGGTGTTGCACTACGCACAGGGCCTGTCGCTGGGTCCGGCCGAGCGCGGCTGCGTGGTCGTGCCGCTCAGCCATGTGACCGGCCTGGTGGGCTTGATGATGGTGACGCTGGGCCTGGGCGGCACCCTGCTGGTGGCACCCAGTTTCAAAGCCGCAGACTTCTTGCAACTGGCCGCGCGCGAGCGCATGAGCTTCACGGTGCTGGTGCCCGCCATGTACCAGTTGTGCTTGTTGCAGAGCGATTTTTCGGCGCACGACCTGAGCCATTGGCGCGCGGGCGGATATGGCGGTGCGCCCATGCCGCCGGTCACCATCGACGAACTGGCTCGCCAGTTGCCGGGTTTGGGTTTGTCCAATTGTTATGGGTCGACCGAAACCACCTCGCCGACCACCATCATGCCGCCGGAGCTCACGCGCGCCCACCTCGACAGCGTGGGTCTGCCGCTGGCTTGCGCCGAGGTGGCGGTGATGGACGAACAGGGCCGCGAACTGCCGTGCGGCGAAGTGGGTGAGCTGTGGCTCAAGGGCCCGATGGTCGTGTGCGCCTACTGGGACAACCCCCAGGCCAGCGCCGAGGCCTTTTGCGGCGGCTACTGGCGCAGCGGCGACGTGGGCCGTGTGGACGATCAAGGTTTTGTTTATGTGATGGACCGGCGCAAGGACATGCTCAACCGGGGCGGCTACAAGATATTCAGCATCGAGGTGGAGAACGTGCTGTGCCAGCACGCCGACGTGCTGGAGGCGGCCGTGATCGCCAAGACCTGCCCGGTGCTGGGCGAACGTGTGCACGTGTTTGTTTCGGCCAAAGAGGGCAAAAGCCTGGATGCCGATGCGCTGCGCGCGTTCTGCGCCGAGCGTTTGTCCGACTACAAGGTGCCCGAAAGCTACACCTTGTGTGCGCAACCCCTGCCGCGCAACGCCAACGACAAACTGCTCAAACGCGAACTGCGCGAGCGCTTGCTGAGCGAAACGA
>NZ_JBFJMY010000277.1:0-5669 GCF_041633695.1 Hydrogenophaga sp. | reverse complement strand
TTCACCCGCTTCCTCAAGCGCGCCTACCCGGACCGCATCACGCCCAGCAACCAGACCGCGCTGACCATGATGCTGTTCGGCATGATCAACTGGACCTTCACCTGGTTGCGCCCTGGTGGCACCATGAGCTACAACGCCTTTGCAGACGAGGTCGTGAACGTGCTCGAACACGGCCTGGGCGCACCTTGACCCCCACTTTCACCGGGGCATCGGTGTTTAAGAATACGTAATCGGTTTCGTTTAGGTAAAATCACCCCCTTTCTGCACGACCGCTACCACCCGCCCCGCACAAGGAGACCTTTCATGAGCAAAGCCTTCGCTTCCCAGGCCGACCTGGAAGACAAAAAAATCACTTTTGAGCAACTCAGCCCCCACTGCTGGGCCTACACCGCCGAAGGCGACCCGAACTCGGGCGTGATCATTGGCGAAAAATTCATCATGGTGAGCGACGCCACCGCCACCCCGGCCTTGGCGCGCGACCTCATCAAGCAGATCCGCACCGTCTCCGACAAGCCGATCAAATACGTGCTGCTCACCCACTACCACGCGGTGCGCGTGCTGGGCGCCAGCGCCTACGTGGCCGAAGGCGCGACCGAAGTGATCGCCAGCCAGGGCACCTACGAACTCATCGTGGAGCGTGGCGCGCAAGACATGCAAAGCGAGATGGAGCGCTTCCCGCGCCTGTTCCGTGGCGCCGAGAGCGTGCCCGGCCTCACCTGGCCCACCCTGGTGGTGGGCGACGGCAAGCCCGGTCGCCAAGGCAGCCTTGAAGTGGACCTGGGCGGCGTGAAGGTGCAGATCTGGCACCCGGGCGCAGGCCATACCCGAGGCGACACCATCGCCTGGGTGGAATCCGAAAAGGTGCTGTTCAGCGGCGACCTGGTGGAGTACGAAGCCGGCGTTTACACCGGTGACGCGCAACTGGAAGAATGGCCCGCCACGCTGGAAGCGCTGCGCGCTCTGAACGCCGAATACATCGTGCCCGGTCGCGGCGAAGCCATGAAAGGCAACGCCGACGTGAACAAGGCGCTGGACTATACGAAGCGCTGGGTCACCACCTTGTTCGCCGCCGGCAAAGAAGCCGCCGCCGCCAAGATGGACTTGAAAGCCGCCATGGCGCTCACCCGCAAGAGCATGGACCCGGTGTTCGGCCACGTGTTCATTTACGAACACTGCCTGCCCTTCGACGTTTCGCGCGCCTACGACGAAGCCAGTGGCATCAAGAACCCGCGCATCTGGACCGCCGAGCGCGACCAGGAAATGTGGGCCGCGCTGCAGAGCTGATCCCGCTGCTCCCGCACGAAAAAGGCCACCGCAAGGGTGGCCTTTTTGTTGGGCGTTCGAATCCGATCCGCGATCCGGTGCGCCGTGCTCAGTCGGTGATGGACGACAGGAACTGTTGCAGTTCCGGCGTTTTGGGCGCGCCGAACAGCTCGGCCGGCGGTCCCATTTCATGCACCCGGCCCTGGTGCATGAAGATCACGCGGTTGCTCACCTTGCGCGCAAAGCTCATTTCGTGCGTGACCATGAGCAGCGTCATGCCCTCGACCGCCAGCGACTCCACCACGCGCAGCACTTCGCCCACCAGTTCGGGGTCGAGTGCCGAGGTGATTTCGTCGCACAACAACACGCTGGGTTGCATGGCCAGCGCGCGGGCAATCGCCACGCGCTGCATCTGGCCACCCGAGAGCTGGTCGGGAAAGGCGTCGAATTTTTCGGCCAGGCCCACGCGTTCCAGCAACTGGCGCGCATGTTGTTCGCCGGTCTGGGTGTCGGTCTTTTTCACCAGGCTGGGCGCGAGCATCACGTTTTTACCGACCGACAGGTGCGGAAACAGGTTGAAGCTTTGGAAAATCATGCCCACGTGCTGGCGCAGTTCGCGCATGGCCGCGGCATTGCCGTGCAGCAAAGGCTTTCCGTCGACCGAGAGCGCACCGGCCTGGAATTCCTCCAAGCCGTTGATGCAACGCAGCAGCGTGCTCTTGCCCGAGCCGCTTTTGCCGATGATGGCAATGACTTCGCCGGGTTGCACCTGCAGGTCGATGCCCTTGAGCACCTCGTTGCTGCCATAGGACTTGCGCAACTGCTGGATGTCGACGATGGCGCGTTGGGCGCTGCTGGTGTCCGTGGGCAACGGGGTGGCAAGGGCGTTCATTGGGTGGTCTCCATGCGTTGGGCCGTGGTCGGGTTCGGGGGTGTTTCGCAATGGGCGGGGCCAGGCTGCGGGTGGTGTTGAACCGCCATGGGCGGCGTGCAGCTGGGTTCAACGGGCAACATTCAGCTTCCTTTCCAGCGAGCGCGCATACAGGCTCACCGGGAAGCACAGCGCAAAGTAGAGCAGGGCCACGCAGCTGTAGACCAGGAAAGGTTTGAAGGTGGCGTTGGTGATCATGGTGCCGGCCTTGGTCAGCTCCACAAAGCCGATCACCGAGGCCAGCGCCGTGCCTTTGACCACTTGAACCAGAAAGCCCACGGTGGGCGCGATGGCGATGCGTGTGGCCTGGGGCAACACGATGTAGCGCAGCTGCTCGTCGAAGCTCAGCGCCAGGCTTTGTGCCGCTTCCCATTGGCCGCGCGGAATGGCGGCCACGCAGCCGCGCCAGATCTCCACCAGATAGGCGCTGGTGTAGAGCGTGAGCGCCACCGATGCTGCCGTCCAGGCCGAGGTGTCGACGCCGAACAAGGCCAGGCCGAAGTAGGCGAGAAAGAGCTGCATGAGCAGCGGTGTGCCCTGAAAGAGTTGCACGTAAGCGCCCACGAAGCGCTCGGCGCCGGGCCAGCGCGCGGTGCGCGCCACCAGCAGCGCCAGCCCGACCAGGCCGCCGCCGACGAAGGCAATGAGCGAGAGGCCCACCGTCCAGCGCGCGGCCAGCAGCAGGTTGCGAAAAATGTCCCACAAAGAAAAGTCAACCATGGCGGTGTTCCTGTGTTTGTGCGTGGGTTGCGAGGCGGTGCTGTGGGGTGTTCATCGCCGCCCGCCAAACAGGAACCGCGGTCCGGCCCAGTTGAGCAGACCGCGCACGCCGATGGACAGCAGCAGGTACAGGCCGGTGGCGACGATGAAGGCCTCAAAGGCGCGGAAGTTGCGGCTCTGGATCAGGTTGGCGGCGTAGCTCAGTTCTTCGGTCGAAATCTGGCCACAAACGGCCGAGCCGAGCATGACGATGATGATCTGGCTGGTCAGCGCGGGCCACACCTTCTTCAGCGCGGGTGGCAACACCACATGGAAAAAGGTTTGCACCTTGGACAAGGCCAGGCTCGCGGCGGCCTCGAATTGCCCCTTGGGCGTGGCCTCGATGCCGGCGCGCACGATCTCGGCCGAGTAGGCCCCGAGGTTGATCACCATGGCGATCACGGACGCGATCTCCGGCGTGAGTTTCACGCCCGCGGCGGGCAGGCCGAAGAACACGAAAAAGAGCTGCACGATGAAGGGTGTGTTGCGGATGAGCTCCACATATGTGCCCACCACCCAGCGCAACCACAGCGGGCCGCTGCTGCGCGCCCAGGCGCAAAAGGTGCCCAGCAGCAGACCGATCACGGCCGAGACGGCGGTGAGGCCCAGGGTCCAGACAACACCCTTGGCCAGCAACGGCCACTGCTGCAACACGGCGAGAAAGTCGAGTTCGATGCGCATGGTTTTCTCAGCAAATGCGGTGTGTCAGATCCATCCGTTGCAACCCCTTGGGGGGCAGCGACCCGCGCAGTGGTGGAGCGTGGGCGCCTCGATCCGGCGCTGGGCCGCCCCAAGCCGGATCAGCCCCCTTGGGGGGCAGCGACCCGCGCAGCGGTGGAGCGTGGGGGCCATATTCATTCCGGCAGCTTGCCCGCCGGACGACCCAGCCACTTCTTGGCCATGGTGTCGATCTCGCCCGAGGCTTTTGCCGCCGCAATGATCTCGTTCACCTTGGTGCGCAAAGCGTCTTCACCTTTGGCCACGCCGATGAAGTTGGGGCTGTCTTTCAGCAGCAGCTTGAACTCGGTGCCCAGCTGCGGGTTGCGCGCCATCATGTTGCCGGCCACCGAAGCGCCGGTGGCGATCAATTGCACCTGGCCCGAGACAAAGGCCGAGACGGTGGCGTTGTTGTCTTCGAAGCGTTTGATGTCGGCGTTGGCGGGTGCGAGCTTGGTGAGTTCCTGGTCTTCGATGGCGCCGCGTGTGACGCCCACGGTCTTGTCGGCGAGATCGGCAAAGCCGCTGATGCCCAAGGACTTGGCCGCGAAAACCGCCTGGAAGAAAGGCGAGTAGGCGGCGGTGAAGTCGATCACCTTTTCGCGCTCGGGGTTCTTGCCCAGGGTGGAGATGACCAGGTCGGCCTTCTTGGTCTGCAGGTAGGGAATGCGGTTGGCGCTGGTCACCGCCACCAGTTCCACCTTGACGCCCAGTTTGGCCGCGATCATTTTGGCGGTGTCCACATCCAGGCCCTGGGGTTGCAGGTCGGTGCCGACAAAGCCGTAGGGGGGGAAGTCGGTGGGGATGGCGATTTTGATGACTTTGGCCTTCATCACATCGTCGAGACCGGACTGTGCGTGGGCCGCGCCCAGGCTGCCCAGGCCGGCGCTGAGGGCCAGGGTGGCGGCGACGAATTGGCGTTTTGAGAAGTTCATAGCAAGGCTCCTAAGTAGGTTTCAGGGGGTGGGGGAGAGGTCTTGTTTCGGGTCGCCCGTTGGGCGCTGGGGCTGGCTTCTTTGAGCGGCGCGAGCGCGGCGCGCAGGTGCGCCAGCGGGTCGGTGTGGCTGCCCAGGCGCAGCGCGGCCTGCACCTGCCCGATGTGGGCCTGCATCAGGCGTTCTGCGGTTTCGGCGTCGCCGCGCGCCAGGGCTTCCACGATCGCCACGTGTTCTTCGCAGGACTGGTGGGCGTCGTGGGTGGACTGGTAGAGCATGGCGATCAGCGTGGTGCGGGCGGTGAAATCGCGCAGCGTGTCGGCCAGCAACTGGTTGCCCAGGCATTCGGCCAGGCAGACATGGAAATCACCCAGCAGGTAGCTGCGCTGCCCCACGTCCGCGCCTTTGAGCGCCTTCTTCTCTTGCTGGATGTGGTCGCGTAACCGTTTCAGGGCGGTTTTGTCCATGGGACCGGCCTGGCGGATCAGACCCATTTCGATCACGCGGCGGGCTTCAAAGGCTTCGCGGGCTTCCTCGTGCGAGGGCTCCACCACGAACCAGCCGCGCCGCGAGCTCACGGTGACGATGCCGCGTGCGGCCAGACGCATCAGCGCCTCGCGCACCTGGGTGCGGCTGCAATCGAACAGCAGCGACAGGCTTTGTTCCCCCAGGCGCGCGCCAGGCGCCAGGCGCTGCGCCAGGATGGCTTCGACGATGCGTTGGGCAATGACTGTGGAATTCACCATATGCCGGTGTCTTACGCGAATTCCGTGCCATGCCGAATCAGTCTTGTATGCAAGATGTGCGCACAAATCTTGTGCGCGGATGGCCTGCGTGTGGCGGCCGACGCACCCAAGTGCGTCAGCGAACGCACCGTTTCGGTGTCGGCCTAGGAGCCGGCGCTTCTTCTGCCGTGCAGACGCCTAGGAGCCTGCGCGGCAGAAGAGGCGTCGGCTGCAAATCGCCCGCAGCGGTCCATTTTTCACCGTCTATTTGCCCCATAGCCGGGCTATGGGGCTGCACATCCGGCAAAAACTGTCCTCGCTGGGGGCGATTTTCGCTTT
>NZ_JBFJMY010000276.1:0-5676 GCF_041633695.1 Hydrogenophaga sp. | reverse complement strand
GCGATGAGCACGGCAAATCGGCCCCATGGCAGAACGACTTTGTGGGCGTGGTGTTCAGCTTGCTGGCCGACCAGGGCGTGCCCAAGGCGCAGAGCATCCTGAACCACTTCAGCAAGCTCAACGTGGGTCGCTACAACAACGAAGCCAACGGCTTTTGTGCCGCCAAGGGCCCAGGCTACTACTGGTACATCCGCAACAGCGGCGACGCCTTCATCAACAGCTGGAGCGAGCTGTACGCCCGCAACTACTCGGGTGACGTGGGCAAAGCCTGCAGCACGCTGAGCATCGATGGCTATCCCAACGAAGCCGCCGGTGCCGCCGCCTACTCGCGGGGCATGCTGGGTGCAGCGGCCGGTTCGGGTGTCAGTGGAGCGGCTGCTGCCTACGCCAAGTGGAAGAGCATGACCCCAGGCATGGAAGCGGCCTTCACCGCCGACCCCACCTGGGCCATCGTGCCGCGCTGAAGCGCCGAGGGTGTCCGTCACCGGCCTGCAAAGGCCGATGACGGAGGCTCCTCCCCCAAAGAAAAAGGCCCTTCGTGGGCCTTTTTCTTTGGGGTGCAGCGGCCTATTCCCGTCCGCCGAGCAAGCGCTTCAAGCTGCTGGGTTTTCTGTCCACCAGAAACCGTTCACACCGAACGGGGTTTCGAAGCCGACGGCGCAACACAGCACCAGCCCACTTCGAACCAAACGGTTTTGTGGCTGTGGAAAGCGCATCCGCTTCAGTGCGCCCCGCCACCGCCCGCTGCCGCGCCCAAGCTTGGTTTGGACACCCAGACCACGAGCACGAGCAGAAAGAACAAGCCCGCAGAGAGGTAGAACACGTCGGTCACGGCCAGGGTATAGGCCTGCTGGTTGATCATGCGGTTGATGCTGGTCAGCGCCTGCTCCCGGTTCATGCCAGCGGCCATCATCTGGTTGATGGTGGCCACCGCCGTGGCATTGCCCAGGTGCACCGCCTCGGACAACTGGGCGTGGTGCAAGGCCGCGCGGTTTTCCCACAAGGTGGTGAACAGCGAGGTGCCGACCGCCCCGGCCGTGATGCGCACAAAGTTCGACAGCCCGGCGGCCGACGGGAGCTGCGAATTGGGCAGCCCAGAAAACACAATCGCCTGCAAGGGGATGAAAAAGAACGCCATGGCCGCGCCCTGCAACAGGGTGGGAATCAAGATGGTGAGGAAGTCGGCCTGGGTGTTGAAGAGCGAACGCATCCACAACACCAGGCCAAAGCCGATGAAGGCGACCGTGGCCAGCTTGCGCGGATCGATCTTGCTCACGTTCTTGCCCACCCAGGGCGAGAACACGATGGCCAGTATGCCCACCGGCGCCGTGGCCATACCGGCCCAGGTGGCGGTATAGCCCATGTATTGCTGCAGCCAAAGCGGCAGCAGCACAACGTTGCCGAAAAACACGCCGTAGGCGATGGACAAAGCCAGGGTGCCGGACACGAAGTTGCGCTGCCCGAACAGGCGCACGTCCACGATGGGGTGTTTGTCGGTCAGCTCCCAAGCCAGGAAGAACAGAAAGCCCACCACCGCCACCACCGCCAGCGTGATGATTTCGCCCGATTCGAACCAGTCCAGCTCCTTGCCTTTGTCGACCATGATCTGCATCGCGCCCACAAACACCACCAGCAGAAACAGGCCGATCACGTCCAGCGGCACGCGCCGTGGCCCCGGGTCGCGGCTGCGGTAAACCGACCAGATCAGCGCAGCGGCAAACAGGCCCACCGGTATGTTGATATAGAAGATCCAGGGCCAGGAGACGTTGTCGGTGATCCAGCCCCCCAGCAACGGCCCGGCCACCGGCGCCACCAGCACCGTCATGGCCCACATGGCCATGGCGGTACCCGCCTTGGCCTTGGGGTAGCTCGCCAGCAACAAGGTCTGCGAGAGCGGGATCATGGGACCGGCGACCAGGCCTTGCAGCACCCGGAAAGCGATCAGCGTGCCGATGTTGGGCGCCAGTCCGCACAGCCACGAGGCCAGCACGAACAGCAGCACGCTCATGGTGAACAGGCGCACCTGGCCAAAGCGCTGGGTGAGCCAGCCGGTCAGCGGCACCGAAATGGCGTTGGCAACCGCGAACGAGGTGATGACCCAGGTGCCTTGGGTCGGGCTCACACCCATGTCGCCCGAGATGGCCGGGATCGACACGTTGGCGATCGAGCTGTCCAGCACGTTCATGAACGTGGCCAGGGAGAGCGCCACGGTGCCCAGCACCAGTTGCGCGCCTTGCAACGGGGGAAACTCGGTGGGGCGCGGGGGCGCCTGTGGCGTGGGAGGGCTTGCGCCGTCGGTCGTCCCCGACAGCGTGGAGGCGTTGGCAGACATGCTCGGGTGTTCCGTTGGATCAGTGGTTCAGTGCCGCCAGCGTGCGCGCGCTGGTGAGCACCGTGTCGTCCACGGCGGGTGGGGCGGGCCGCGCCTGCGGGCCACCGTTGGCCGCGATGATCTGCTGCACTTTGGCATCGGCCTCGCGGCTGTCCTGCTCAAACACGCTGGTCTGCACCGCAACGGCGGGCTGCTCGGCGTCTGCCAGCATGCGCCCATCGGTCTTGCTCACGTCGACGCGCGCGTCCATCGAAAGCCCCAGACGCAGCGGGTGCTTGACCAGCTCGGCGGGGTCCAGCTGCACCCGCACCGGCACGCGCTGCACCACCTTGATCCAGTTGCCGGTGGCGTTCTGCGCCGGCAACAGCGCAAAGGCCGCACCCGTGCCGGCACCGAGGCCGTCGATGGTGCCGTGGTAGATCACGTTCTTGCCGTACACATCGGCAAACAGTTCCACCGGCTGGCCCAGGCGCAGGTTCTGCAACTGGCTTTCCTTGAAGTTGGCCTCGACCCAGACCTGGTCCAGCGCGATCACCGACAACAGCGGTGCACCGGCCTGCACCCGCTGGCCGAGTTGCACATTGCGCCGCGCCACATAACCATCAACCGGCGCCAGCAGATCGGCGCGCTTGAGCGCCAGATAGGCTTCGCGCACACGGGCCGATGCGCGCAGCACATTGGGATGCTGGTCCACCGAGGTGCCCGCCGTGAGCGACTGGTTCGATGCGAGTTGCTCGCGCGCGGCCAGCACGCCAGAGCGGGCCGCTTGCAGGCTGCTCTGGGCTGCGGTCAACTGGGCTTTGCTGTGGTTGAACTCTTCTTGCCCCACGGCGCCGCTGCTTACCAGCGGCTGGCGGCGCGACACGTCGTCTTGTGCCCGTGCCACTTCGCTTTGGGCCCGCGCCAGGTCGGCCTCGCGCAAGGCAATTTGCGCTTGCTGGGTGCGGTTGTTGGCGAACAGCGTGCGCACCTCGCGCACGGTCTGCGCCAGCTGGGCCTGCGCCTGATCGAGCGCGTTCTGCGCATCGGCCGGGTCGAGCCGAACCAGCCACTGCCCCGCTTTCACGTGGTCGGTGTCGTCGGCGTTGATGGCCACGACCGTGCCGGTGGTTTGCGGTGTGATCTGCACCACGTTGCCTTGCACATAGGCGTTGTCGGTGCTTTCGAAGTGGTTGAGCACCAGTGCCCAGTAAATGCCATAGGCCGCACCAGCCACCAGAACGGCGGCGCTCACGGCGGTCAGGGCTTTCTTGCGGGCGGGGTTGCCTTGCGGGGCGGTGCGGGTTTCGGGGGAGGTCATGGTGTGGCTCCGGTGTCGGTTCAAGAAAATGAAGAGGTCGAAAAATGGGGTGCGCTGGGTTCAGCTACGCGGCAGCGGCGCGTCCGTCGCGCCCTGGGCCTGGGGTGCAGCGGCGTCACCGCCATAACCACCGCCGAGCGCACGGATCAGCGCAAAGCGCACCGCCAGCGCACGGGCCTGCAAGTCCACCGCCTGGCGGCGTTGGTTGAGCATGGCGGACTCTGCGTTCAACACCGTGAGGTGGGTGCTCAGGCCGGCCCGGTAGCGCTCGGTGGCGTAGGCGTAGGCCGATTCCGCTGCGGCCTGCGCCTGCACTTGCTGCACCTGCTGGCGTTCGATCGACCGCTGCGAGCCGAGCTGGTCGGCCACTTCGCGCACGGCTTCCAGCACGGCGCCGTTGTAGCTTTCGACCGCCGCGTCCAGATCGGCCGCCTTGCCGCGCAGGTTGGCGCGCAGGTTGCCGGCATCAAAAATTGGCAAGCGGATCGCCGGGCCGACGCCGTACTGCTGGCTGCCAGACTCGGTCAACCGGTCCAGGCCGATGCTGGACAACCCCACAAAAGCGGTCAGGTTGATGTTGGGATAGAACTGCGTTTTCGCCACCCGCACGCCTTGGGTGGCGGCTTCCATGCGCCAGCGCGCTGCGGTGATGTCGGCGCGGCGCCCCAGCAGATCGGCGGGCAAGCGCTCGGGCAAGGACACAGCGTGCAAGTCGGCCAGCTGGGGCGACAAGACATCCAGGCTGTTCGGCGCTTGCGCCGACAGCGCGGCCAGCGCATGCCGGGTCAGCACCATCTGTTCGTCGATCTGCTCCAGCTGTTGGCGCGCCTCGGGCAAGGCGCCCTCGCCCTGGCGCAATTCGACCCGGCTGTCCAAGCCGGCGTCCACGCGCTGGCGCACCAGGCCGAGCATCTCGTTGCGTTGGGCCAAGGAGCGCTGGGCCACCTCGCGCTGCGCCACCAGACGACCGAGTTGCACATAGGTTTGCGCCACCTGGTTGGCCAACATGGTGCGTGCGGCCTGCACATCGGCAGCAGCGGCGCGTTCGGTGCCCAGAGCGGCCTCCATGGCGGCGTGGTGGCGGCCAAAAAAATCGAACTCCCAACTGCCACTGAGCTGGGCACTGGCCAGCGTCCGGATCGAACCACCCAGCGGTGCCGGGTAAATGCTGGTGGCGCTGAAGCGCTGGCGCGTGACGTCAGCGGCACCGTTGACTTTCGGCCCCTCGCTCGCCCGCTCGCCCGCCACACCGGCCTGGGCGCGGCTCAGCCGGGCTTGCGCCACTTTCAGGCTGGGCTGGGCCTTGAGCGCCTGGGTGATCAGCTCGGTCAACACCGGGTCGCGCCAGTCCAACCACCATTCGACCTGCAGGGGCGCAACGGTGTCTGCATCTGCCGTCGGGGTGGCGGCGGCCAACCCCAGCGCCTCCGGCTTCAGCACCGTGGCTTCGGAGCGGATGCCCTCGCTACTGGCACAAGCGGCCAGCAACAACACGGAAGCGCCCAACACCGCCACCCATTGCCGGGTTCGGAACCGATCTTGCGCAACAGGGACTTCAGACGTGAAACGGGAAATTGATTGATGCGGCTTCATTTGCTTAGGCAATGAAATAGTTGAAAAAGCACGGACGGCCAGCGGCGCTTGTCGGGTGGCCCAGAATCAGTTGTCGTCGCGCAACCGGTCGGCGGTGTCGACCATGCGGCTGAGATAGGATTTCAGGTTCAGCCACTCGGTGCGCGAAAACCCGCTCAGGTGCATGTTCATCACATCGGACAGCACTTCGGGCACGTGTTCCATGGCGGCAGCACCCTCCGGCGTCAGCTCCACCACCACCACACGCCGGTCTTCGATGGAACGGGTGCGCTTGCACAGGTTCTTTTTCTCCAGGCGATCCAGCAGCCGGGTCATGGCGCCGGCGTCGGTCTGGCACCACTTGGCCAGCTCCGCCACCGTGGCGCTGCCCTTGAAGCGCAGCTTCATCATCGGGCTCCACTGGGCCGTGGTCAGATCGTGTTCACCCAGCCGTTTGTTGGCCTGAAAAGCG
>NZ_JBFJMY010000275.1:0-5710 GCF_041633695.1 Hydrogenophaga sp. | reverse complement strand
TCGGGTTTGAGGCGCAGAAAACAGCGCACCACATACTGCGCCTGGGCTTCTTCAAACCGGCCCGGCGCCGGGTTCACCTGCGCAAAACGCTGGCCCACGGCTTGCGACAAGAGCTGGCGCAAACGCCGCGCCTGGTCGCTGCCCAAGAGCGGCCAATGGCTGGGCATTTCGGGGCGCGGGGCGCTGCCATCGCGCTCCAGCAACACCCGGGCCGCCTGGCGCAGAAACACGCTGGCCGGGGTGGTGCGGGCCTGGGTCTCGCCTGTGCGCAAAACCATGGGCAGCGGTATGCGCGCCAGTTCGTCGCGCAGGGCCTGGAACGCGGGGTCGCTGCCGTCGAAGGCGTCGAACTCGTTGCCCAACTGGCGCAACAGACGGATGAAGCGCTGCATGGCGCTGCGCGCCGAGCCATCGGGTTTCAACAGATTCCAGTGCGCGTTGGACACACCCGCAGGCTTGTCGGTGGTGGCCATCTCGGCGGCTTCAAACCAGTCCGCGTCCAGGGTCTCGCCGGCCAGCGGAAAGTCCATGCGCTCGCCGCGCAACGCCTGCACCAGGTGGTTCTTGAAGTCGGCGCTCTCGGGACCGAAGGCGCCGGTTTCGTCAAACGCCTCCGGGGTTTCGGCCAATTCGCCGCTGACGGTGGGCACCACCCCGTAATACAGGGTTTTGCCCGCCGCCTGGCACACCTCGGGCGGCGCGATGAACATGGGCACCACGTGTTCGTTCAGCAAGGCGTCTTCGTTCTGCAAGGCCATCAAACCCAGTTCGCGGTCGATGTCGGCCACACCGGTCTTGCCGCGCGCCAGCCGCAGGCTGCTCACCGGATCGCCACTGTGGCCGTCCATGCGCGCCACCGGTATCCAGCCACGCAAGCGGCCCTTGGAACGCATCCAGCCCTGCAACACCGCACGGCCGTTGGTGCGCACCCGCCGCACCACCAGACCCGCCGAAGCCACCCGCGAGGGGTCGATGCGCACCTCGCCCGGGGTGTCGCACCAGGCCTCCAGCACGGCCACGTGGTGTTGCCGCTGCACCGGCTGGAACAGCTTGAGCACGCCGCTGGCATTGCTTGCCGAGGCGCGCGACTGCTTCAGACGGCGCCGCCCGTCGCTGGTCTTGAGTTCGTCCAGAACGGCTTCGATGAAATCGCCATCGGAGCGCTGCAAAAGCAGCGGTGCCTGGTCACCCTGGATGTCGCGGGGCGCACCCAGAACCGTTTCGTGTTCGTGTTGGCGCAACAGTGTTTTCATGGCGTCACCACACGTTCCCCGCACCCGGCGTGTAGCTGGTGGAGACCACCGAGTTGGTGATCAAGGTGTCGCACTTGACGATGCCGGAGAAGTTCGACATAGCGGCATCCACCTTGACCATGCCGGCGCTCACCTCCACCTGCGGCGCGTTCACCGTCACCTTGGCGCTGGCCTCGACGGTGATGCCCGCCGTCTCGAGCTTCACGCTGTTGCCATTGGCATCGACCACCGTGATTTCACCCGGACCGTCTTTCAGGGTCACGACCTGCCCACCAGGGGTTTCCAGCGTCAGGGTTTCCTGGCCGTCCTCGTCGAGGATGGTGATGGCCACGCCGTTTTTCGACTTCAGGCGTTTGGTCTTGTTCTGCCCGCTGTCGATATCGGCGGGCGAAGCCGAACTTCCGTTCCACAAACCGCCCACGATCAGCGGAAAACGCGGGTCGCCGTTCATGAACACCACCAGCACCTCGTCGTCCACGTCCGGCAGAAAAAACAGGCCCCGGTCGGAGCCGGCAAAGGGCGCGACCACACGGGCCCAGAGCGGCGCGTCCTGCTCGCTCACGCCATCGTGGCTGAGCAAGCGCACCTGCACCCGGTTGCGCGCGTCGGGGTCGTCCAGCGACACCACCTGCGCCAGGGTGGCCGCGTGCATCCAGCCCAGCGGCCGTTCAAACAGAGCGTCTCGTTTCATGTGCCTTCTCCCAACCAGGCGCACTCGGCGGTGAAGCCGGTGCGGTAGCCCTGCGTCTGGTCGTACAGGTGTTGCGCGCTGCACACGTAGTAGCTGTTGTCGAACTGCGAAGACAAGCCGCTCACCGCCACCGTGGTGCCCACGCGCAGCGCCGGATTGCCTTCGGCCATGCCTTCGATGCGCACAAAGCGCCGGGCCCGCTGGTCGAACGCGGCGCTGGCCACCGCCTCGGCCTCAGCCTGCGTGGCCACCGCCAGATGCCCCACATGTTCGCTGCGCGCACCAAAGGCTTCTTCCAGCCACGCCGCGCCGCTGCGGCCACTGCCCGGACCGCCGTGCGTGAGCGCGCTGGCCTCGTGGCTCACGGCGCTGCCGTCCACCGGGTTCCAGCCTGCAGTACTCAGTTGCGTGATCTGTTGCGACACATCGGCCAGCACGCGGGCGCGCACCAACTGGCCAAACATCGCCAGCTCAATTTCACCGCGGGCCACATCGCCGCGCGGCGAGACCTGCAAGGCATCGCCCACGATTTGCAAATCGGCATCGAAGCGGGCCAGCAGGCGGCGCAGAAAGGCCAGATCACTTTCGTTGATCTGCGCCCAGGTGCCCACGGGCTCGGTCAGGCCGGTGATGGTGGGCTGCAGGTGCAGCGCCTGCGCCACTTCGCGCACCACGTCGGCCAGCGACATGTCGGTATAGACCTTGCTGCGCCGGGCCAGGCGCGCGGCGAACAAGGCGTCTTCGGCCAGCACCGTCAGTTCGGGTGCTGCGCCCATGGTGTAGAGCAGTTCGATGGCGCTGACCTTGCCCCGGAATATTTCCACCGGTGCCTGGGTGTCGCCGCCGTACACCTCGATGGCCGCGCCCAGCTTGAGATCGGCGTTGGCGTCAAAAGCCGCTTCGGTGGCGCCGCTGTTCAGGCTCACGAGGTTGGAAAACCGCAGCTCGATATGGCTCATGCCCCCTTCGCTCTCTTCCATGCGCATGGCCGTCAAGAGGTGGGTCAGACGCAGGTCGGCCTCGCCCGCCAGCCGCAGTGTGGGGCGGGCGCTGTAAATCGGGCGGGTACTGAGGGCGGCTTCGGGCATGGCTTCGGCTGTGGTGGTCAATCGGCGGCAATGCGCTGCAAGCGTTCGGCGCGCAACAACAGCAGCGCCTGGACCTTCTCGCTCAGCTCGTCGGACGCGGCGTTCGCGCCCTGTGCCTCCGGTGTGGGCGCTGCCACGCTGGGTTCAGGCGCGACTTCGGCGGTGACTTCCTCAAACGTGATGGGCATGGTCGGCTCCTTTCATTTCATCCTTCAAAGCTCAGACTGCCCTTGGCGGCGACCTGGGTGCCCAGGCTGGCTTCACCGCCCCCTTGGGCCATGCCGCCGGGGGCAAAACTGGCGCCCGCGCTCACGGGGGCCGGGGGCAACAAGGCCTGCGGGTTGGACAAGGAAGCACCCGCCGAGACACCGCTGCGCAAGCCGCCAAAGGCCGTGCCCGCCGTGCTGGCTATACCTGCGCTGCCCCCCACACCCACACCGGCTCCAGCGCCGATGCCCATACCGCCACCGATGCCGATCCCGCCACCCAGACCTGCGCCAAATGACAGCGAGCCGGACGCGAACGCGGCTGGCGCACCCAGCGAAACATGGGCTTCCACCAACAAAGAAGCGCTGCCGCCAAAACGCAGGCTGGCCGAGGCATTCAAACCAGCGATGGCGCGCGCGGCGCGCGGGTCGCCACCGGCGTTGGCGACGTCGGACGGTCCACCACCACCGGGCACCTGCACGGCGGGTGTACCCTGGTTGGGGTCCGACTTGGTCTTGCCGAACTTGGCACTTTCGAACTTGTAGCTGTCGTTGGACATGGTCAGGTTGACCGATGCCCGCAACGGCACGCCGTCGGCCGAGAACAGCTCCAGCGTTTCCCGGTACTGTTCGATGGTGCCGACGAACTTGTAGGCACCCCAGCTGAGTTCCACCACCGGCGGTGTTCTTTCGCCCTCGGGGCCGAAAGGATTCAACAGCTTGACCATGCGGTCGGTGTAGGTGCGCACGTCCTCGCCACCGCTGACTTCGCCACCGGGGTTGCTGGCCGTGGTGTCGAACACCAGATCCATGGTGAGCTTGGCCACGGTCTGGCTGACGAACTGCCGGCTGCCGCCGCCATTGGCCGCAGGCGCCAGCGTGTTCGACACGGTGAACTGCAGCGTCGCCGGGTTGAAGTGCACCTTGATGGCCTTCTCGCTCGCCCGCGACTGGTTCTTGAACTCGGCGATGGCCAGTTTTTGTTCCGACATGTTCAGCCCTTCGGCGCCACGAGAGACAGGCCCTCGTGCACCAGATGCAGTTCTTCTATGGCGATTTCACTGCCCTTGCCATTGAGGTCGGCGGCCTTGAACTTGACCGGCATGCAGGCCTTGAGCCCCCAGCTCAGAACCGTGTCCCCGGCTGCGTTCTGCACATCGACCTGTGCGTCCAGCCGGTGCGCATAACCCCCGATGGCCACGGTGGAGAACCAGGTCCAGAGGTCGCGTGTGCGGGTCATGCCGCGCTTGAGGATCACGGTGGAGAAGCTGACCGGCCCTGCGCGCTGGGCTGCGCCGTAGTTGACGCCGCCGACCTTGATGAGCTTGGGCTCCATGGTCGCCTCCAGGCCGCTGCATTCGGCAAAAGCGCCCTCGCACACGGCGACCTCGTTGCCGGCCTGGCGGAACACCAGTTGGAAGCGAAACGGGATCAGGGGCGGCAACAGGTTTTCGGCCAGGTCCTTGCCACCGGGCTGTGCGCCCTTGGTGTTGCCGGCCCGTTCGCCCAGGCTGGCGGTCGCGCTGGCCGAGGCACCGAAACCGACCCCGAGAGAACCCGAGGCCGACGCGTTGGCATGGGCTTCAAACGGCATCAGGCCACCTCCCGCACGCGGTCTTCAGACAGGCCCGCGGCCGACAGCGCCAGCACCACGGTGATGCGCTCGATGCTGTGTGCCGGCAGCACCGTGATCTCGGCCACCAGGCGGCCGTTGTCCACATCGTTCTGGGTCATGGTGTGGCGGTCGCAGCGCACTTGAAAGGCATCGTCGGGGGTGGCACCGGCCAGGGCGCCGACGCGCCAGAACCCGGTCAACAAATCTTCGAAGCTGCGGCGCAGACGGTCCCAGGTTTGCGGGCCATTGCCGTCGAACAACACGGTCAGGCCGCGCAGGCGCGCGGCGCGCAACACGGTGGCCATGAGGCGGCTCACACCGGCGCTGCGCCAGGCCGGGTCGACACTGGTCGTGACGTCGGACTGCAAGGCACAGCCACCGGCCTGCTGGGTGATCAGGCACACGCGCTCGGCCAACAAGGCGCTGGGCGACTGTGGGCCCGCACCCCAGGCGGGCGTGGGCTCCAGCCGCAACACGTCGCGCAACCGGGCCTGCGAAAAATCACCGGCGACCGAGGCGTGCGTGCCGCGCGCCAGCGCACCAGCGGCCAGCAGGCCGGCCAGCGCACCGTCGGGCGATTCCAAACCCTCGGGCAGGTCTTGCGCTGCGCGGGTGGCCAGCCAGGGGAATGCCAGTTGCACGAAAGCGCTGGCCACCGAGGCGTCGCCGGCTTCAAAACGCCCGGCAGCTTCCAGCACGCCGCTGCGGCGCAGAAATTCGAGCATGTCGTCGTGCGCGTGCACCCCACCGTCGGCGCGCGGTCGGCGCGCGTCTTCGCGCGCCAGCGGCAAAGCGCCCACAAACAACATTTCGCGCTGGTGGCGCGCCAGAAAGCTGCGCACCGCCGCCACCGCGAT
>NZ_JBFJMY010000274.1:0-5721 GCF_041633695.1 Hydrogenophaga sp. | reverse complement strand
CGGCGCCGGCTCGCGCGATCCCGGCCTTCGGCGCATCGAGCGCGGCGCCCGGGAAACGTCCTCCGCCTCGACCTCCCTTGTCGGTCGCGTTGGAGGACTCCTATGAAGACCCTTGTGCTCGCCAACCAGAAGGGTGGCGTCGGCAAATCCGCCGTCGCCACCTTGCTGGCCCACTATTTCCGCAAACTCGGCTGCCGCGTGCTGGCCATCGACTTGGACCACCAGGGCAATTTCTCCGACCCGTTGCGCAAGTCCCAGCGCGTGGCCGTGGCCGAAGTCCCGGCCAGCGCCTTGCTCACGCAGGCGAGTCCGGTCATCCCGGCTGCGGACTTCGTCCTCGTCGCCGCTGACCGGGACATGTCCGGGCTGGAGCGCCAGCCCGGCCTGCACAACGATTTCGCGAACCACCTAAGGGTCTTCCTCAAGGCCATGGACGACCGGTTCGATGTCTGCCTCATCGACACCAACCCCAACCCGGACATCCGCATGATTGCGGCACTGGCTTCCGCCGACTGCGTGCTCTCGCCGATCCAGCTCAACCAGGAAGCGCTGGACGGCGTGCACGCCCTGCTCAACCACCCTCGGGTGGGGGTGCGAAAGATCACGTCGATGCTCAACCCGAAGCTGCACCTGATCGGGCTGCTCCCGGTGATGGTGGAGGCCAACCCGTTTCAGCGGGAGAACTTCCTGCAGCTGGTGCAGAAGTTCCACCCCATCCTGATTCCCTACGGTCCCAAGCCGGGGCAGTACGCGTCCATGCCACGCCGCTCCGCCGTGGCCGAAGCGCAGGCCGAAGGCCTGGTGCTGTGGGAGATGAAGAAGACCGCCGCGCGCGACGCCTGGCGCGAGAGCGAGGTCGCCATGGCAGTGATCGCGAAAGCCGTTCTGGCGGAGTCACCTGCGCAGGCAAACACCATCACTACCCCTATCAACGG
This sequence comes from Hydrogenophaga sp., assembly GCF_041633695.1. Classification (GTDB taxonomy): domain Bacteria; phylum Pseudomonadota; class Gammaproteobacteria; order Burkholderiales; family Burkholderiaceae_C; genus Hydrogenophaga. The sequence goes on along the minus strand of NZ_JBFJMY010000274.1, from coordinate 4,786 downwards.
AGCGGACCATGGCGCTGTCGCTGGATAGTCTGGACCTGCTGCCACCCACTGGGGGAGAGGGCGGAACTCCCTTGCGGATTCCGCTGGACACCATCGACGAAGACCCGGATCAACCTCGCCAGGAGTTCGACGAGCAAAGTCTGGACGAACTGGCCGAAACCATCCGGGAGCGGGGCGTGCGCCAGCCGGTCTCGGTGCGCGCACACCCCACCCAGCCCGGGCGCTGGATGCTCAACTTCGGCGCCCGTCGCCTGCGGGCCTGCAAGCGGGTCGGACTTTCCGAGATACCCGCCTTCGTTGATCAGACCGCCAACAGCGCGGACCAGTTCATTGAGAACGAGCAGCGCAAAGGCCTGAGCCCGCTGGAGATCGCGCTGTTTGTGCAGCGGGCACTGAACCAGGGTCAGACTCAGGCCGACATCGCGCGGGCCATAGGCAAGAGCCGGCAGTACGTGACCCTGGCGACGGCGCTGATCGATCCACCGGACTGGCTGATGGCCGCGTACCGAGAAGGGCGCTGCCGCGGTATGAACGAACTCCATGAGTTGCGTAAGCTGGCCGGGGAGCATCCGCAGTACGTTGAGGCTTGGACTTCGGATCGCAGTCCCATTACCCGGGATGTTGTGATGGCTCTCCGGGCCGAACTTGCTGAGGGTTCAGGCAGTGTGCGGCGTGGTACATCAGCACTGCTCGAATCCGTGGAAGCTGGTCTCAGGACTGGCGAGGCTGGAACAGGGGCGCGGAAGTCACGTCAACAGCAACCCAAATTGATTGCTCTTCTGGATGGAGCCGAGGTCGTGGTGAACACGCTGCAGGCCCCGCCCAAGGCAAGACAGCTTTTCGTGATCCCTGTGAAGGGCGGCCAACCGGAGGCTGTGGACACGGGTCGACTGATCCTTATCGGCCTGACGCGGGACACGAGTTGTCAATCTGATTGACAACCGGGAGGGCCTTGGCAGCCGACACCTGTTCGGCCGCATCACCTTGCCCAATATGCAGCGTGTACCGATCATTGATCCGGTACACCGTGCGACTCCCCCCGTTGGGCAGCGCTTCATCAATCACATCGAAGTACTCGGCGGCCAGCAGAATGCCTTTGAGGTTCTGGTGGCCGTAGCGCTTCTGCAGGTCCTCCAGCTCGTCGGGCGCCTTGCTCCGGATCAAGTTGAGTGCCGTGGTGAGGTACGCCCACCCATCAGGTCGTGCCGTCTTCAGAGCGATCTCGCCAAGCATCGCCACCAGGTGACTGCTCTGCAGGAATCCAAGTTCCATCTGTCGCGCGCCCTCGGACGATGCAAAGAAGGCCGCCAGCTGTTTCCGCCCTTCATCCATCGTGGTCACCCAGCCCCTGAGTCTGTCCAGCATGCGAAAGGTTTCGTCACGCTTGGCATCCAGATAAGCCAGGGCAGCGTCTGCATCGCCGTCCACTGCTGAGTACCAGCGTGGCAGGAAGTGGTGAATCAGATCGTTGCGCGCCTCCACCAGGGCGCGCATCTCCTGGTCGTGCTGGTCAATGAACTGTGCGTCGGTCTCCACAGAGAAGTGAAAGCCAATCCAAGGCTCTGTGATCTCGTCCGGCGTTTGGTGTTCGGGTGGTGCTTGCAGGACATGGGTCACCATCCTGCCTGCCAGTTCGCCCATGGTCTTCCGGTGTACGGCAGTTCTCTGCGCCTCCATGCGCTCTGCCAACTGGCTTGCCGGTCCGTGCACAGAAGCAGTGGCGTTCAGGTGCTTGAGCATGGCCTCAACCATCTGGAAATTCACCACATTGCGACCGATCCGGCGCAGCACCTCATCTCGCTCAGGTGTTCTTTCCAGCCCGCGAGGCTGTGACGTGTCGTTCAAATCGTTCCCTCCCATGTGGTTCAAAGGTTTCTGCATGCGACCTCGGCCTGGCCGGTTGTCAATCTGATTGACAACCTGGCCGCCATCGGACACCCAATGGTCTTGCTGGATTTTCGACCGAATCCAGCGCATCGAACCAGTCGGTTCTCGGAGAGCATAGGTGCATGGTTGAGTGCAGGATAGGCGGCACGCCGCCGGTTTTACAAACGACTCGCTTCGCTCACGTTTGGACCTTTCGGTTGACCCATGAACACCCACAACCCTGACTTCGTCACGGTCGATATGCGCGGCTTGAAGGCCGCGCTGGTGGCCCATGCTCAGGCTCGGCGTGAGAGCGTGTCGGTACTGGTTCGTCGGGCTGTGGCCCGCGAACTTGGGCAGGCTGAATCGCTTCCACCGCCGATCACAGGTTTCGAGAGCATCGCCCCTTTGCGCCAGTCCCAGATCAAGTTGTCAATCAGATTGACAACCTCTGAGGCCGAGAGACTGGCAGCCGGTTCGCGCGCAGCAGGGTTGTCGCGCGGCGCTTACTTGGCAGGGCTCATCGCAGGCATCCCCGCGTTGACCACGGGCGCAAGCCGCACCGAGTTGCTCTCTGCGCTCACCACATCCAACGCACAGCTCTCAAGCCTCAGCCGCAACATCCACGCCCTCACGCGTCTGCTGACCCAGAGCAACGTGCAAAAGGCGCTGGTCTACCGCGACATGCTCGACACGTTGGACGCAGACGTGCATCGCCATCTCACCCAGGCGGCGGCCCTGATGGCCGATCTGCGCCCGCGTGTGTCATCCGCTGAAACCACCCACCGGACCATCCGGTGACTACCAGGAGAACGCCATGAGCCAAGCGCCGAACATCGATGGGGTGCTCATCCAGTGGGGTGATCGCCTGTTCTACCCGGGCAACCGTGTGGTCAAGGTCAAGCCGCAGCCCAGGCTGAGCGATGGAGGTATGCGTCAGCGCGCAGACGCCATCCGCAAACGCATCGAAGCCACCGTGGTGAAGAGAGCGCCCCAGGTCATGGTCAAGGTCACCGGGGGAGGGCGGGGCATGCTGGCCATTGCCGCCCATTGCCGCTACATCGGCAAGAACGGCCGGCTCGATATCGAGACCGAACAAGGCGACACGGTCCGCGGCAAATCGGCTGTGCACGAGCTGAGCGAAGACTGGCGCTACGGCGGCAGCCTGATCGGGGACGAAGGCTACCGGCGCGAGGCTTTCAACATCATGCTGTCCATGCCCCGGGGTACCGACCCGTTGATCGTCCAGCGGGCGGCGCGTGAGTTTGCACAGACCGAACTGGCAGGCCACAAATACGTGATGGTGCTGCACGACCACCAAGCCAACCCGCACGTGCACATCAGCGTGCGGGCTGAGTCAATGAGCGGCAGACGACTCAACCCGCGCAAGGCCGACCTGCAGCGATGGCGAGAGACCTTTGCAGAAAAGCTGCGTGGCTACGGGGTCGAAGCCGAAGCCACCCGGCAGGCCACCCGAGGTCGGAGCGTGAGCTACCCGGACCTGTGGCAACTGAAAGCCAACGAGGCAGGGCGTTTGAGGAAGACTCGATCTAGCACCACTTCAGGAGACAGGGCACGTGCCAGCAGGACCGAAGCCTTGAAGGGCTGGCTGCACATAGGGCGTGCCCTGGCGGGATCAGCCAATGCGCGGGACGTGAAGCTGGCTGGATCGATTGCGATCTTCATACAGGAGGCGTCCGCATCGTGGACGATGCAGAAGACAACACATGAGGCCGGCAGGGATTTTCAGCGACCTGGTTCGGCTGTCGATTCGCAAATTCGTCGTTGACTTCAGAGCCTACCGAGCCACTAAGCGTCTGCAGGCCGGCCGGCCAAGGCTGGATGGAACCGTGAATAGGCCCATCTGTGGTCACAGGCAGCTATCTCTGCTCACACGCACGTGGCAACTTGAACGACATATCCGGACGGAGAACTGCCGGTCACACTCCCGAAGAGAGACGACGGCGTCGACCTGTTCAGGTGACATGCCAGATTGGGTCATGCCGGTGTTGCCGAGATTGGCTGCAGCCTTTGACGGGCTGACGTCCCTCCATGCTGCGCTAAGTCCAGATCTTGACTAACTCGGCGATCTTGTCGGCGACCTGGGCCATCGTGTCTTCCTTGGTGTCGAGGCCGGTCCGAGAGGCAAGCAAAGGACTCACATTCCGCAATTCGTCGTAGGTTGTCTCGTGCACGATGGGCACGAGACGATTGCCGGCGAGTAAGGCGGAGAGTTCCTTATCGGCAACGCCCTGATTTGGAAGCCCCTTGATGAAATTCGGCGTGACCAGCACAAGACCGATGCGCGAATTGGCCAACCCCCGATCAATGGTTCGCATCATCGGCACGCCGAGGCCAAGGTCCAATTCACTGAACCATGTTTTGACGCCAGCAGCCTTGAGCGCGTCGTCAAGGTCCTTGGCTGCACCCTGCCGGTCAGTCCATGCGTGGCACAGGAAACAGTCGCGCAGATCGGGCTGTTGAACAGCCACTCTTTCAACGGCCTCGCGGACTGGCGTGAGGGATTGCACTTGGGCCGAGGTGTACAAGACGGTGGAGCCAGTGCGCGACCAACGCGGTCGGGAAGTGCCGCTCGATCGACTGCCACTGCTCCCGCTAGAACTCCCGCTCGACGTGGACGACGAATACGAAGGGTAGGACGGGCTGCTGTACCCGCTGCTATAGCCGTAACCCCGGCCGTAGCGGTATCGACACGCAGGACAGGCGGCCGCAGCCGCTGCAGAATTGTGTCCACGAACTGGTGCTGTGCACTGAGTCATTGCTTGAATTCCAGGTTGCTGAGACAGTTACATCGTACGCACAGAAGCTTGGCTGGGGTGCCACTTAATTTCGTGAGGTTAGAAATCGAACTCTCGGTTGGGCCCCTGAGCAACATCCCCCCATATCCTGTTCGGGAGCT
>NZ_JBFJMY010000273.1:0-5754 GCF_041633695.1 Hydrogenophaga sp. | reverse complement strand
CGCGGTTTGCAGTCCGTTGGTCTGCGCTACCACGCGCAGGACATGGCGACCCGCGAGCTGGCCGCCTGGATGCAAACACAAGCTGGCGTGGCGCAGGTGTTGCACCCCGCGCTGGTGGGCTCGCCGGGCCACGAGACCTGGAAGCGCGACGCCCGCGCGGCGGCCTGTTTGTTCAGCGTGGTTTTTGATGCCGGTATTTCCCAGGCCCGCATCGACGCCTTTTGCGACGCACTGCGCCTGTTCCAGCTGGGTTGGAGCTGGGCCGGTCCCATCAGTCTGTGCGCCCCGTACGACATGGCCTCGGCGCGTACCCGGCCTTGGCCCCACGCTGGGGGTCTGGTACGCTTTGCCATCGGCCTGGAGGCGGTGGACGACCTGCGGGCCGACTTGTTACAAGCCCTGCCTGTGCTGCACGCCTGATCCCCTTTTTTTAAACCTCACCACGAAAGACTGCTTTGGCAACTCCCAACTACGGATACGAAAAACGTCAGAAAGAACTCGCCAAGAGACGCAAGAAAGAAGACAAGCTCAAAGCCAAGGCCGAACGCAAAGGCGAGCCCGGGCAAGAGGAAGAAGTTGTGAACCCCATGCTGCCGCCTTCGGTGCCAGCTGCCACGCCCGCAGACGAGGCCGAAGGCAAGCCGGACTGATTCCGTTTTCAGGCGGGCGCTGACCCGGTTTCGCTGCGGATCAGCGAAACCGCCAGTTCGGCCAACGCCTCGGGTGAGCGGTTGCGCAAAACGCAGGGAAGGGCTTGCGGGTATTGCTGGAAGTTGCGCGCGATCGACGCCGCGTACATGGGATCGTAGTGCCGGGTCAGCAGCTCCAGAACCACGGCAGGCGTCTCGCCCGAACGAACTTGTTGCGCCCACTGGGCCACGGTGTCCTTGCCACGCAGTTCGCTCAAGGCCTCCAGACGGCGGCAAAAGTGTTCGCTGTCGTCGACAAAGAACCGGTAGTCCTCCAGCAGCAAAGCCACGCGCTCGGCGTCGGCCAGTTGCAGATCCAGGCAAGGGCTGGCGCGCATGGCCTGGATCAAGGCGTCGGGCACCGCCACATTGCCCACCTTTTTGCTCTCGCTCTCTACGTACACCACCCGCGCCGGGTCCATGTGGCGCAAGCGGTCCCAAACCAGAGAGTCGAAGCGTTTCTGGCTGGGCTGCGGCAGCCCGGGAATATGGCCCAGCACCGAGCTGCGGTGGTTGGCCAGGTCTTCAAGATCCAGCACCTGGGCGCCTTGCGCCGCCAGCGCGTGCAGCAAACGCGTTTTGCCCGAACCGGTGGGGCCGCAGACGACGCGGTAGTGCAAGCCTTGCGCGAGCGCGGGCAGCGACGCCACCAAGGCGGCGCGCCAGGCCTTGTAGCCCCCTTCGATCAAGGTGACCTGAAAGCCGATGGCGCCCAGTATGGTGGCCAGTGCGCCGCTGCGGTTGCCACCACGCCAGCAATACACCAGCGGTTTCCAGCCCTTGGGTTTGTCGAGCACCTCGCGTTCGATGTGGGCCGCGATGTTGCGCGCCGACAGTGCCGCGCCGCGCTTTTTGGCTTCAAAGGCGTTGACCTGCTTGTACATCGTGCCGATGGTGATGCGCTGCTCGTTGTCCAGCGTCGGCCAGTTGGCGGCACCGGGCAGGTGGTCGAGCGCGTACTCGTCCTCGGTGCGTGCGTCGATGACGGCGTCGAAAGCGGCGAGTTGGCCTATGGCTTCGCTCGCGGGCAGGGTGTGTACGGGCATCCGGGATCAGGGGTGGGGCAGGAGCTTCTTCAGCTCGGACCACACATTGTCCCGCATGATGCTCTGTGCGCTTTCGTTGGGGTGGATGCGATCGGCCTGGAACAGCTTGGTCGGGTCGGGTAGATCGGCCACACCGGTGAGGAAAAACGGAACCAGAGCGGCTTTTTCGGCTTTGGCCACCGCCACAAAAATGTCTTTGAACTCCTGGCCGTAGCGCGCGCCGTAATTGGGCGGCATCTCCATACCCAGCAGCAGCACGCGTGCGCCGGACTCACGCGACTGGCGCGCCATGGCCGCCAGGTTCTCGCGCGTCATGCGCAAGGCCAGGCCACGCAAGGCGTCGTTGCCGCCCAGTTCCAAGACGACCACCGCCGGTTGGTGCTGTTTCAACAGGGCGGGCAGGCGCGAGCGCCCGCCCGAAGTGGTGTCTCCGCTGATGCTGGCATTGACCACCCGGGCTTGAACTTTTTCCTGGCTCAGGCGCTCTGCCATGAGTGCCGCCCAGCCGCTGCCGCGCTGGAGACCGTATTCGGCGCTGAGCGAGTCGCCCACCACCAGCACCACGGGCTGTGACGCTGTGGCGGTCTTGGTGGCGGCTTGCGCCCAAGCCGGTGTGGATGCGGCCATCGATAGCCCCGCCAGGGTGCCCACCAGCGACAGCGCGTTAAAGTGGCGTCGTTTCAAACAGAAAGTCCTTCCATGTCCAGTGTCCAGCCGCCAGCGGTCATCGCCGTGCAGCATGTGTTCAAGTCGGTGACCGATTCCACCGGTACTTTGACCATTTTGCGCGATATCGATTTTTCCCTCGCCCAAGGGGAAACGGCGGCCATCGTCGGCGCTTCGGGTTCGGGCAAGAGCACCTTGTTGTCCATCGTTGCGGGTTTGGATACGCCAACCCAGGGCACAGTTCAGATCGATGGTGTGGATTTGTTCCAGCTCAACGAAGACCAGCGTGCCGCCTTGCGCGCCGAAAAAGTGGGTTTTGTGTTCCAGAGCTTCCAGTTGCTGGGCAATCTGAGCGCGCTGGAGAACGTGATGTTGCCGCTGGAACTCGCCGGGCGGCGCGACGCGCGGGCCACCGCCACCTTGATGCTGCAGCGCGTGGGCCTGGGCGAGCGGCTGGGGCATTACCCCAAGGTGCTCTCGGGCGGCGAGCAGCAACGCGTGGCCCTGGCGCGTGCCTTTGTGGTGCAGCCCGCGGTGTTGCTGGCCGACGAACCCACGGGCAGCCTGGACTTTGCCACCGGTGAAAAAGTGATGCAGCTCATGTTCGACCTGAACCGCGAGCAGGGCACGACGCTGGTGCTGGTCACGCACGACCAGGCCATTGCGCGGCGCTGCGAGCGCCGCATCACCATCGAAGCCGGGCAGGTGGTGCCGGAGACCGTGGCGGTGGATTGAGCGCGGCGCCGCCTGCAAGGGCGGTGGAGCACGGATAATCGGGGCATGTCATCCCCCAAAGTTCTGTTCGGCTTTCACGCCGTGGGCGTGCGCCTGAAGACCGCGCCGCAATCCATCATCGAAATTTATTACGAGCCATCCCGGCGCGACGCGCGCATGCGCCAGTTCCTGGAGCGGGCCAACGAAGCCGGTGCCCGCCTGATCGAGGCCGATGGCCTGCGCCTGTCCAAGCTCGCTGGTAGCCATGGCCACCAAGGCGTGGCGGCCAGGGTGGAGGCGGTGGCACAGGTGACCTCGCTGGACGAGCTGCTGGAGCAGGTGGAAGCCGAAAACAAGGTGCCGCTGCTGCTGGTGCTGGACGGCATCACCGATCCGCACAACCTGGGCGCCTGCCTGCGCGTGGCCGATGGCGCCGGTGCGCACGCCGTGATCGCGCCCAAGGACCACGCGGCGGGCATCAACGCCACGGTGGCCAAGGTGGCCAGCGGCGCGGCCGAGACCATGCCTTATTTCATGGTGACCAATCTGGCGCGTACCCTGAACGAATTGAAAGAGCGCAACATCTGGATCACCGGCACCAGCGACGACGCGCCCAAAACCCTGTACCAGGCGGACCTGAAGGGCCCGACGGCCCTGGTGCTGGGGGCCGAAGGCGCTGGCATGCGCCAGCTCACACGAAAGACCTGCGATCAACTGGTGAGCATTCCCATGCATGGCGCGGTGGAGAGTCTGAACGTCTCGGTGGCCAGCGGCGTGTGTCTGTACGAAGCCTTGCGCCAGCGCAGCTGACGCGGTTCGAGCAACGCGTGCATCCATCACCCGACCTCGCTACCGTGCGCCAATGGCTGGCGGGGGCGCGCCAGGTGGCGGTGTTGACCGGTGCGGGCATGAGCGCGGAATCGGGCGTGCCCACGTTTCGCGACGCGCTCACCGGTTGGTGGTCGCGTTTCAAGCCCGAAGAGCTGGCGACAGAAGCCGCGTACAGAGCCCAGCCGCAAATGGTGTGGGACTGGTACCTGCACCGGCGGGAGCTGGTGTCTGCCGCATTGCCCAATGCCGGGCACCGCGCGCTGGCGGCGGTGCAGCAACGTGAGCCGCCACGCTGGACACTGGTCACGCAGAACGTGGACGACCTGCACCAACGCGCCGGCAGCCCGGGCGTGATCGCCTTGCATGGCCAACTGGCGCAAGACCGGTGGCTGGATGCCGAGCGTGCCTGTTGCGCGCAAGGACTGGATGCGACAACACTGCCACCGGCGTGCCGCCATTGCGGCAATCTGCGCCGCCCGGCGGTGGTCTGGTTCGGTGAGTCGTTGCCTGCACAAGCGCTGGCACTGGCCGAACAAGCGGTGCAGACTTGCGATGTGCTGCTGGTGGTGGGTACCTCGGGCGTGGTGTACCCAGCGGCTGGGCTGGTGTTCACGGCCCACCAGCACGGGGCCCAAGTGGTCCTGGTGAACCCGGAGCCCTCTGAACTCGATACCGTTGCCGACGCCTGCCTGCGCCAGACGGCGGCCCTTTGTTTGCCCACTTTGCTGGAGCCCTGAATGAAAAAACCTTCTTTGTCGTGCCTGTTGTTGCCGGGCGTGTTGGCCGGTGTTCTGTTGCTGGTGGGCTGTACCCAGGAGCAGCAGAACAAGATCAGCCGCGACATCCAGAACTGGACCGGCACCAACGGTGTGCTGGAAATTTACGCCGGTGACAAGGTGGTGCGCCGCTTTCTCAAGGTCGACAAGATCAGCACCGCCCTGGGCACGGGTGATGGCGTTCCGCGCGCCTACCGTTACGGCTACGGCGTGCTGGACGAAAACCTGAACATGCAGGTCGACCCGGGTGAGAAGAAGGTGTATTTCGAAATCAGCGACTACACCAACGCGGTGTTCTTCGAAAACCCGCACTGACCCAACCCGATCCGGCCCGACCGGGGCGGTGCACAGCGCTGCACCACCGTTCTGCGCCGAGGTTCAGAGAAAAATGCCGCCCGATGCTTCGATGCGCTGGGCATTGATCCAGCCATTGGCGGGCTGCAGCAGGCTGGCGATCACGCAGCCGATGTCGTCGGGCAAGCCGACGCGTCCCAGTGCCGTTTGCGCCGCGAGAAACTGGTTCATCTGGGGGTTGTCGCGCACCGCGCCACCACGAAAATCGGTTTCGACCGGGCCCGGTGCGACCACGTTGACGGCGATACCACGTGCGCCCAATTCCTTGGCCATGTAGAGGCTCAGCACTTCGACCGCGCTTTTCATGGCGGCGTAGGCCGCGTAACCGGGCACGGTGAAACGGGTCAGGCCGGTCGAGAGGTTGACGATGCGGCCACCGTCGGCGATCAGCGGGAGTAGCGCCTGGGTGAGAAACAGCGGACCCTTGAGGTGGATGTTCACCAGTTGGTCGAACTGCGCCTCGGTGGTTTCGGCCACGCTGGCTTGCAGTCCAATACCGGCGTTGTTCACCAGGTGGTCGAAGTGGCTGCGTTGCCATTGCTCGGTCAGCCGTTGGCGCACCGATTGCGCAAAGGCGGGGAAGCTGTGGCTGTTCGCCACGTCCAGCTGCAGCGCCACGGCGCTGCGGCCCAGGGCGGTGATTTCTGCCACCACAGCCTGAGCCTGCGCTTGCTGGCT
>NZ_JBFJMY010000272.1:0-5769 GCF_041633695.1 Hydrogenophaga sp. | reverse complement strand
CCGCACTTCGCCGTCGCCCAGCACCACGTACTTGAGCGACGTAAGCCCCTCCACACCCACCGGGCCACGGGCGTGGAACTTGTCGGTGGAAATGCCGATTTCGGCGCCCAGGCCGAATTCAAAACCATCGGCGAAGCGGGTGCTGGTGTTCACCATCACGCTGGCCGAATCCACCTCGCGCAAAAAGGCTTGCGCGTGCAAGTGGTTGGTGGTGAGGATGGCGTCGGTGTGGTGGCTGGAATAGTGGTTGATGTGGGCGATCGCCTCGTCCACGCCGGCCACCAGCTTGATGCTGATGATGGGCGCCAGGTATTCCTCGAACCAGTCCTGCTCGGTCGCGTCTTTCAGCACCGCGCCCGGCACAGCGGCCAAGATGGCTTTGGACTCTGCGCAACAGCGCATCTCCACGCCTTTGGCGGCGTACACGGCGCCGATCAACGGCAAGAATTCGGCCGCCACAGCCCGCGCCACCAGCAGGCTCTCAACCGCGTTGCAAGGGCTGTACTTGTTGGTTTTGGCGTTGTCGGCCACCTTCACCGCCATGGCAACGTCGCAAGGCTCGTCCACATAGGTGTGGCAATTGCCGTCCAGGTGCTTGATCACCGGCACCTTGGCTTCGGCGCTGATGCGCTCGATCAGCCCCTTGCCGCCGCGCGGAATGATCACGTCCACATACTGCGGCATGGTGATGAGCTGGCCCACGGCGGCGCGGTCGGTGGTGGGCACGAGCTGCACCGCATCGGCCGGCAACCCCGCCGACACCAGCGCCTGCTGCACCAGCGCAGCCAGGGCGCGGTTCGAATCGATTGCCTCGGAGCCGCCGCGCAGAATGCAGGCGTTGCCGCTCTTGATCGACAGCGAAGCCGCTTCGATCGTCACATTGGGCCGGCTCTCGTAAATCATGCCGAACACGCCAATCGGCACCCGCATCTGCCCCACCCGGATGCCGCTGGGCATCTGCTTCAAGCCGGATATTTCGCCAATGATGTCGGCCATGGCGGCCAGCTGCTCGCAGCCCTGGGCGCAGGTTTCGATCACCTTGGGCGTGAGCTTGAGCCGGTCCACCAGGGGCTCGGCCAGTCCGGCGGCACGGGCGCGCTCCAGATCTTTGGCGTTTTCCACCTGCAAACCGTCCACATTGGCCCGCAACAGGGCGGCCAGGGAGCGCAGCGCCTGCAGCTTGGTAGCGGACCCCGCCTTGGCCATCAGCGCCGAGGCCGCCTTGGCCTGGGAGCCCAGGGTATTCATGAGTTCGGTGGTGTTGGTCGCGTTCATGGATGGGATTTTCGCAGAGGTGCACGGAAATGTCCTGGCGTGAGGTCGCGCCCCCGGCGAATCCGATGGCGGTCCAGTGGTGGGCAGCCGCGATCGGGCGGCTGGTCGGTCTCGGCAACCGGGCTCGAAGCGCCCACCATGGATTGCTGCGAGTAATGGGGGGCGCGTGTCTGCGATCGGTCGCTTCTATTGCCCCAAGCAGATCAAAATCCCCGCGCCTTCAACCATCCGCGCCCTGGTAAAGCCACCCACAGGCACCCTGAGCATGCCGATTCAGCCGTTAGCTCGCCAGCGACCAGGCGTGACCCCCATCCGACGCCGGAACGCCTCGGTGAAGTGCGATTGGCTCGAAAACCCGACGCTGCCAGCAATTTCTGCCAGCGAGCGGCCCCGCTCCGAATGGAGCATCCAGCGGGCCGATTCGATGCGCCGCTCCGTGACGTAGGCGTGTGGTGAGATGTCAAATGTGGCCTTGAACGCTCGCGCGAAGTGGGCCGGGCTCACCCGCACGAGCTCAGCCAGAGTCACAACCGACAGATCACTGGCCATGTGTTGCTCGATGTAATCGCGGACAAGCGTGCGGTCGGCCATCGACATCTTTGCCGTGGACCTGACGTTGCCCTGGTGGCTCCACGCACCATGCTGTTCGCCCAAGAAGCCCAGCAATGCGAGCGTGAGGCCCTGAGCGTAGAGCGTGCCCAGCGGCCCTCCGGCCTCCGCCTCGCTCCACAGCGACAGTGCAAGTCCGACAAGCCGGTCATCGAACAATTCGTGCGCCGTGGGCAGGCGAAATCCTCCGCTGTGCGCATGCAACAGTCCATTCACCAACTGCGTCGGAAACTGGACCCCAAGCACTTCGCCGGGAACGCCTTCCCAGCGCCCATGGTCGATGCAGTAACCCTCTCCATAGAGCTCGAACATTCTCTCGGCGGAATAAAGCTCCCGAACGTGGATTCCGCTTCGGTAGGTGCGCTTGCCCCGACCAGAAAGCGCGATCGCCAGAGAAGGGTGGATGACCGCATGGTTGATCACTTCCGCGCTGCCAGGCAGGGGCACTTTCATCATGGGCAGCCCCGCCCAGGCCGAATGGGCATTTTTCAATACCTCCGCCGGAGACGCGGCGTCGCGTCCAGCCACGGCGTCGTAAGTACCCCAGTCGGACTTCACGGTCATACACCTCCACAAACTTGGGCGGCTGAACGGCGCACAGCAGCCAGTAAAAATGCACTTTACTGCTCATTTTTCAGCATCCACAGTGGGATAACCCCTAGCCAGATCGCGCAATATCTCGATATCTGGGGTCATATTCTCGATATACACCGTTCAGAACCCAGCCTATCGTATCGCCAGGGTGCACACCCAGCAGAAATGTGCACTTTAATTCATTCCGGTGCGCAATTGCCCCGGCTGACCAACAACCCGAGGAGACAACGATGACGGAGTTCAAAGGACGGAAAGTGGACTGGAGGCTTGGCGGCACAGCGGCCAGCATCTTGTTCACGGCGCTGGTAACCGGCTGCGGTGGCAGCAGCAGCCCATCGACGGCCACCGCGCCACTGACTTGCGACGATTCCCTGAAGGCTTCATTCAAACCAGATGCGCAAACCACTGTGCTCACCGTGACAGCGTTCAAGAAGGGGGAGCCGCTGATCCTGAGCGGCGCCGCCAGTCCGAGCACGCCCATGGCGTCAAACGACATTTGCATGGTCAAGCTGAATGTCGGTCCGGGCAACCCTGGGCCGGCTGGCGCTCCGTCCACCTCGGAAGGCATTGGCATCGAAATCTGGCTTCCCGCGAAGGCGAACTGGAATGGACGCGTCCATGCGCTGGGAGGCGGAGGCTGGCAGGGCGGATCTGCAGGCTCCACAACCGCGATCGCGAGCAGCAGCGCTGCGGCCATTGCTGGCAACGAAGGGGCCGTGTCGTCGACGACCGATACCGGGCATGCCATCGCCGGCGCTGGCTCGTTCGCCATGAACCCGGACGGAACCATCAACAAGCCGCTGTGGACCGACTTCGCCTCGCGCGGCATCCACGAGCAGGCTGTGAAGACCAAGGCGTTGGCGACGGCCTACTACGGTTCGGCGCCGAAGTACGCCTATTGGGAGGGCGGATCCACCGGGGGCAGGCAGGGTCTGAACCTGGCACAAAACAACCCGACAGACTTCGACGGAATCATCGCAAACTACCCAGCGATCAACTGGACACGGTTTATAACGAGCGAGCTTTACCCGCAGATCGTGTATCAGCGGGACCTGAGTGGAACACCGCTCACCAAGGCACAGTCCGCCCTGGTTTCCAACGCAGCCATTTCGGCGTGCGACCTTGTAGGAGGCCAGCACCTGGGGTACATCGTCGATCCGTCGAGCTGCACCTACAACCCGGTACAGGATCCGAACGTACTCTGCACCTCCAGTGGGGGCAACAACGCGACTTCGGCCTGTGTCACCACAGCGCAAGCGCAGGCGATGAACAAGATCTGGTACGGCATGACGGCAGATGGCAGTGTGCCGGACCCGGCGACCGACAACGGCTGGATCGAAGCCTCGTCGAGTGCACTGATGGGGAGCGGCAACCACCGCTGGTTTGGCCTGACCCGAGGGACAACGTTCTACTCGCCAAACTTTGTAGGCCTTGCGAGCCCTGATATGGAGTTCCCCATCTCATCGGACGTGGTCGCGCTTGAACTCCAGAACTCGACGATCGCCGGATCCGGATTCGCCAATGCAACGGGCAACGGCCAATCGCTGTGGAAGCAGCTGTCGTATTCGCAACTGTCGAACGCCTACGACCGGGGCGTCGCGCTGCAAACAAACTTTGGCAACATCAACACGGACAGCCCGGACCTCTCGGCCTTCAAGGCCCGCGGGGGCAAGATGCTCACATGGCATGGACTGGCCGACGAGTTGATCATGCCGCAGGGCACGATCAACTACTACAACCGGGTCGCCTCGCAGATGGGGGGTCTGGCAGCGACACAGAGTTTCTATCGCCTTTACCTGGCTCCCGGCCTCGGACATGGAACACCCAACGGCACGGCGAATCCTTCGGCGGTTGTGCCGAACTTCGCGCCGGGCCAGATGTACACCCTGATCACCGACTGGGTCGAGAAAGGCATTGCACCAGACACGCTCACCCTTCAGACCACCAGCGGCAGCACGACGCGAAGCATGCCGACGTGCGTATTCCCGAAAAAGGTGTCCTACTTGAGCGGCGATCCGACCACGGCGGCAAGCTATAGCTGCTCCTGACCCGGGCAGTTCAAAGTTCTGGCGCCCGATGTGCGCCAGCGCTGCAGCTTGCGCCCAAGCGCCCGATGCGATCTGCATCGGGCGCTTGGGCCGTTGGGTTGCGACATTCAGAACGGAAATCGGCGCGGCGTGGTCTGCGCCTCGGCCTGAGCGGGGAAGCAGGTACCATGGCTGCGCCTCAAACCCACCTCCTGCAGTAGCCGGCGCCGATCGCGATGACTACGGCGCGGGAGTTTGCACAAGACCCAAGCGATGTTCCTACTGGATGCCTTTTCACCCGTTCAACTCGCCACGGTTGCTGCCGCGTATTTCATCGCCGCACTGGTCAAGGGCGTGACCGGTCTGGGCTATTCCTCGACCTGCTTGCCGATCCTGACGCTGGCATTCGGTTTGAAGGAGGCCTTGCCTCTGGTGCTGATCCCGTCGGTGGCGTCTAACCTGGGTGTCATGCTGAACACAAGCGGTTTCCGCGCCGGCGTGCAACGCTTCTGGCCCATGGTGCTGACGGCGGCCGCCTCGGTATTTGCCGGCCTCTGGGCGCTGACGAAAATGCGGAGCGAACACGCCGCCGCCCTGCTCGGCGTGGTGTTGCTGATCTACGTCGGCTTCGCCCTGGCGAATGCGCGCTTCCGCTTGAACGAGGCCCGGACCAGGCGGTTCGAACCGGTGATCGGTGCCGCGACGGGCTTTGTCAATGGCTTGACCGGATCGCAAGTCATGCCTTTGATTCCCTATCTGCTATCACTCGATCTGCCACGCGAACGCTTTCTGCATGCCAGCAACCAGTCCTTCACACTGTCGAGCGCGGCCATGTTCGTCGCCCTCGGCGCAACGGGCCTGATGACGGTGCCGGTGCTGGCCGTGTCCGCCTGCGGTCTGGTATTGGTGGCGCTTGGTGTAGGCATCGGACAGCGCATCAGCCGCCATCTGGCACCACAGGCGTTCCGGACGGCGGTGCTGATCGTTCTGGCCGTGCTCGGGCTGGGCCTGATCTTGCGGGCAGCTGGATGGCTTTGAGGCTCGGCCAACCAGAATCGCTAGATATCTCTACCCTCTTCGGCACCGTGATCCTGCGCAGTTCGGTAAATACGGCCATACCCGCCTTGCCGCCGAACACGGCCGCGCTCAGTCCGTATTCGAGGTCGTTGGCGCAGGCGATCGCCTCTTCGGTGTTCTTCACGCGCACCACGCATTTCACCGAACCAAAGGTGCCCTCGCAGTAGCACACACGGGCGTTTTTCTG
>NZ_JBFJMY010000271.1:0-5778 GCF_041633695.1 Hydrogenophaga sp. | reverse complement strand
GCCGTCGTCCGCCGACTACGACAAGATCGCCGCCGGTGTGATGAAGTCCTCTTTTGAAGCGCGCGGCATCGCCCAGCTGGACCGCCTGCAACAAGACGAGGCCAATCGCGCCTGCAGCGCCGCCGAAGTGGCGGGCAAACCGCTGGACGAGAAGAGCGCGAAAGCGATCGAAGCCGCCAGCATGAAAACGGTGAAATGGCCCAGCGATGGCCAGTTTCTGGGCGACTGGAAGCAGGGCGAAAAAATCGCACAAAGCGGCAAAGGCCTGACCTGGCGCGACAAGCTCGATGGCGACAACGGCGGCAATTGCTACAACTGCCACCAGATCAGCCAGGAAGAAATCTCTTTCGGTACGCTGGGCCCGAGCCTGTACAACTACGGCAAGCTGCGCGGCGTGACCGATCCCAAGAGCCCGGCGTCCAGGGCGGTGGTGGAGTACACCTGGGGCAAGATCTGGAACTCGCGCGCCACCAACGCCTGTTCGCAGATGCCGCGCGTGGGCCACAACGGCATCCTGGACGAAAAGCAGATCCAGCACGTGATGGCTTTGCTGCTCGACCCGGCCTCACCGGTCAACAAGTAAGGTCTGCGCCTCCCCCAGCGCCCGCGAGGGCAGGGGGAGGCGTAAAAAATTTCGCTTAAATATCAGCAATCAATTGAAGAGGCATGTTTATGGGTTTCAGTCGGCGTGAATTCATGCAGGTGCTGGCCGTGGCCAGTGCCACCGGCATGGCACTGGACCACAAAGATGTGCTGGCCGGCCAGCCGGGGGCCGGGCAACGTTTCTACGAGTTGCCCGCCTTTGGCAACGTGAGCTTTTTGCACTTCACCGATTGCCACGCACAGCTCCTGCCCATCCACTTCCGCGAACCCAGCGTGAACCTCGGCGTGGCCGACGCCCTGGGCCGCCCGCCCCACCTCGTGGGCGAAGCTCTGCTCAAACATTTCGGCATGCGACCCGGCACCGCCGAGGCCCATGCCTTCACCTACCTGAACTTTGAAAAGGCCGCCAAGACCTACGGCAAGGTGGGCGGTTTTGCGCACCTGGCCACCTTGGTCAAACAGCTGCGCGCCAGCCGCCCCCACGCCATGCTGCTCGACGGTGGCGACACCTGGCAAGGCTCGGCCACCGCGCTGTGGACCCAGGGCCAGGACATGGTGGACGCCTGCAAGCTGCTGGGCGTGAACGCCATGAGCGCGCACTGGGAATTCACCCTGGGCGAGAAGCGGGTGCAGGAAATCATTGCCAAAGACTTCAACGGCCAACTCGACTTTCTGGCCCAGAACGTCAAGACCATGGACTTTGGCGACCCGGTGTTCAAGCCCTATGTGATCCGCGAAATGAACGGCGTGCCGGTGGCGGTGATCGGCCAGGCCTTTCCGTACACGCCCATTGCCAACCCCGGCTACATGGTGCCGAGCTGGACCTTTGGTATCCAGGACGAGAACCTGCAGAAGATGGTGGACGAGGTGCGCGGCAAGGGTGCGCAGGCGGTGGTGGTGCTGTCGCACAACGGCATGGACGTGGACATCAAGATGGCCTCGCGCGTGACCGGCATCGACGCCATTCTGGGTGGCCACACCCACGACGGCATGCCCGCACCCATGGTGGTGAAGAACCCCAGCGGCCAGACCCTGGTGACCAACGCCGGCTCCAACAGCAAGTTCCTGGGCGTGCTCGACTTTGACGTGCGCGGTGGCAAGGTGCAGGACTTTCGCTACAAGCTGTTGCCGGTGTTCGCCAACCTGCTGCCGGCCGATGCGCAGATGCAGGCCTACATCGAACAAGTGCGTGCGCCGTTCAAGCCGCAGCTGGACGAACAACTCGCCGTGTCCGAAGGCCTGCTGTACCGCCGGGGCAATTTCAACGGTTCCTGGGATCAACTGATCGTGGACGCGTTGATGGAGGTGAAGGGCGCTGACATCGCGTTCTCGCCGGGTTTCCGCTGGGGCACCACCATCTTGCCCGGCCAGACCATCACCCGCGAGCTGATGATGGACCAGGTGGCGATCACCTACCCCAGCAGCACGCTCAACGAGCTGACGGGCGCCACCATCAAGACGATTCTGGAAGACGTGTGCGACAACCTCTTCAACCCCGACCCCTACTACCAGCAGGGCGGCGACATGGTGCGCGTGGGTGGCCTGGCCTATACCTGCGACCCCAAGGCCGGTGCCGGCCAGCGCATCAGCAACATGGTGCTGAAAGGCAAGGCCATTGAAGCGGACAAAACCTACAAGGTGGCGAGCTGGGCGCCGGTGGCCGAAGGCGCTCAGGGCGAGCCGATCTGGGACGTGATGCAGGCCTATTTCAAACACCACCAGCGCGTGGCGCCGCGCCAACTCAACACGCCCAAACTGGTGGGCATGCAGCGCAACCCGGGCGCTGCGGCCTGAAGGCCAGCGTCGGTATACCGCAGGCGCTTCAGTCGTCGTCCATGGACGCGCTCCAGCGCGCGTCCCATCCACCCGGCGCGGTGGGTTTGTTCCACTGGTCCACTTCGCGCCGGTCCCGTTTGGTGGGGCGACCCTGGGTGATGCTGTGTGCGGGCTCCGGCGCCAGGCGGCGCTGTTCGGCGCTCTCTGCACGCCGGGCTTGCGACTCGGGGGTTTCCGCGTAGAGCAGGGCGGCCACGGGCGCCGAGCCCCGCACACCGCTGAGCGCCCGAACCACCACGGTGCGCACCTCGGAGCCCATGTGCACCTCCAGCGTGTCGCCGGTCTTGACTTCGCGCGAGGGTTTGGTTGGCAGGCCGTTGAGCCGCACGCGGCCCCGGTCGATCTCATCGCTGCTCAGGCTGCGCGTCTTGTAAAAGCGCGCGGCCCACATCCATTTGTCGAGCCGGATTTTGCCGGCCGGCGCTTCAGGCTTAGAGGCAGCTGGCCGCATGGCAAAGGGGTTGGGGCTGGTGGGGCATAGGGCGGTGTTGATCGTATCGGCTGTGTAGATGCGCCATTCTTGCACCCTTGGGCCTTGGTGTATTCCCTAGGTGCAGGGACAGGCGAATGACAGTTTCGTTTTTGAAAATGAAAGTCGATTCTTTCAGCCACAGGAGACATTTTCATGATCGTTATTCAACACCTTTCGCGCCGCCTCCAGCCGCTGGCACTTGTGCTGGCCATCGCCTCGGCACCCGCCATGGCGTTCGAGCCCAGCAACACCGAATGCATCGCACCGGCAGGCGCTGGCGGCGGCTGGGACATGACCTGCCGCTTGGTGGGCAAGGTCTTGCAAGACCTCAAGCTGGTGCCGGGTTCGATGCAGGTCACCAACAAGGCCGGTGGCGGCGGCGGCGCGGCCTATGCCGAAGTCGTGAACAAGCGCGAGAGCGACAACAACCTCATCGTTGCCGCGTCTTCGGCCACCACGACCCGTTTGGCACAAGGCGCCTACCCCGGCAACAACATGAAGCAGGTCCGCTGGATCGCTTCGGTCGGTGCCGATTTCGGCATGATCGCGGTGTCCGCCGATTCGCCCATCAAGACCCTGCCCGAGCTGATGGCCAAGGTCAAAGCCGACCCGACCTCGGTGGCGTTTGCCGGCGGTTCTGCCGTGGGCGGCTGGGACCACTTGAAGGTGTTGCTGGCGGCCAAAAAGTCCGGCATCGCCGATGTGCGCACGGTCAAGTACGTGGCCTTTGACGGCGGCGGCGAGGCGGTGACCCAGTTGCTGGCCGGCAAGATCCAGGCTTTCACCGGCGACATTTCCGAAGCCAAGGGTTTTGTGGACGCGGGCAAGATCCGGGTGCTGGCCGTGATGGCCCCTGAGCGCCTGAGCGGCGAGTTCGCCAAGTTCCCGACCGCCAAGGAACAAGGCCTGGATGTGGTCGGTGCCAACTGGCGCGGCTTCTACGCCCCGGGCAAGATGAGCGACGACGCCTACAACTTCTGGGTCAAGCAAATCGGCACCGTGTACGACTCCAAGGAGTGGAAGGACATCATGGCCAAGAACGGCATGGCACCTTTGAACATCCGCGGCAACGCCTTCCAGGCGTTCGTGAAAGAGTCGGTGGACGACGTGGAAGCGCTGTCCAAGGAAATCGGCATTCTGAAGTAAACCACCCGCAGCCCGCCGCCCTCACCAAGGGCCGCGGGCTGGGTTTTTCTCTGGGCCCACCGGGCCCGACCTCCCTTCGTTTAACTCTGGGGTTTCGCCATGAGCGACCGGATATTTGGCGGCTTTGTGCTCGCACTGTCGGTGTTGATGATGTGGGGCACCACCCTCATCCAAGAGAGCTTTATTCAAGACCCGCTCGGGCCCAAAGTCTTCCCGCTGGTGATCGCGGGTGTGATGGCGGTCACGGCGCTGTACATGCTGGTCAAGCCCGACCCCGAGCCCAAGTGGCCCGGCCTGTACAAGCTGATCGAACTGGTGGTCACGGTGGGCGTGCTGGCGGCCTACGCGCAGTTTCTGCCCATCATCGGATTCGTGTTCGCCTCGTCCCTGGCTTCGGCCTATTTGTCGTGGCGGCTGGGTGCCACCGTGGTGCAGTCCCTGGTTTCGGGTCTGCTGATTTCGGTGGGGCTGTACGGCGTTTTTCATTGGCTGCTGGGCTTGTCGCTGGCCAAAGGCCCGTGGGGCTTCTGAGAACTCAAGAAGGTAGAACAACATGGATTCTCTGAACGCATTGCTCAATGGCTTTGCCATTGCCCTGACCTGGCAAAACATCTTGCTGGCCCTGATCGGCTGTTTTCTCGGCACCATGATCGGCGCCTTGCCAGGACTGGGGCCATCGAACGGCGTGGCCATCATGATCCCGGTGGTGTTCAGCCTCGGGCTGGTGCCGGTGTCGGCGCTGATTCTGTTGACCAGCGTCTACTACGGCGCCATGTACGGCGGGCGCATCTCGTCCATTCTGCTCAACATCCCGGGCGACGAACCGGCGCTGATGACCACACTGGATGGCTACCCCATGGCCAAGAACGGCCAGGCCGGTGAGGCCCTGGCCATCTCGGGCATTGCCTCGTTCGTGGGTGCGTTTTTCGCTACCTGGGGGCTGGTGTTTCTGGCGCCGCAATTGGTGGGCGTGGCACTGCTGTTTGGCCCGGCCGAATATTTCGCGCTGTTCACCCTGGCCTTTGCCACGCTGGGCGGGCTGACCAGCCGCAACCAGGCCAAATCGGCGCTGGCGGCGGCCATTGGCCTGTCCATGGCCTTGATCGGCGTGGACGGCCAGACCGGTGTGCCGCGCTTCACCTTCGGCAACGTGCACTTCTACGACGGCATCGATTTCCTGGTCGCCATCGTTGGCTTGTTCGCCTTGTCCGAGGTCTTTGTGTTCATCGAAGAGCGGGGCAAGGGCGGATCGCACGGCCCGATGGTGAAGGTCGAACTCGGCCGCATCATCCCGCCGCTGTCCATGCTCAAACAAACCAGCGGCTCCATGTTTCGCGGCACCATCGTCGGCTTCATCGCCGGGGTGCTGCCGGGTGCCGGTGCATCGCTGGGTTCCTTCGTGGCCTATTCGCTGGAGAAAAAGGTGGTGGGCAAGAACGGCAAGATGGGTCACGGTGACCCGCGTGGCGTGGCCGCACCCGAGGCCGGCAACAACGCCGCTGCCGGTGGCGCGCTGGTGCCCATGCTGGCGCTGGGCGTGCCGGGTTCGGGCACCACGGCGGTGCTGCTCGCGGTGCTGATGGCGATGGACGTGACACCGGGGCCGCTGCTGTTCACCAAAGATCCGGACATCGTCTGGGGGCTGATCGCCGCTTTGTTTCTGGGCAACTTCATGTTGTTGGCGCTCAACCTGCCCATGGTCGGCATGTTCACCCGGGTGC
>NZ_JBFJMY010000270.1:0-5818 GCF_041633695.1 Hydrogenophaga sp. | reverse complement strand
GAACGGGTGGGTGTCGCCCAACGGGGTTGGACTGGGGTGGGCAGCGCGGGGGCTGGGGTGGCGTGGGGGCATGGTGGGCGGTGGTTTGTCCGGTATTCGCCGAAAGCTGACAGATCATCGCCAATCGGCATGCAGGCTTGAGTCTACGATCACGCCATGAACACAGCAAGCTCCGCGAACGCCCACCCGTTGCCCGGTGGGGTGCCCTTGAGGCAGGACATTGGGCTGATCAGCCTTGTGGGGCTGGCGCACATGGTCAGCCATTTCAGCCAACTGTTGCTGGCGCCCTTGTTTCCCTGGCTCAAAGACGCTTTTCAGGCCAGCTATGCCGAGCTGGGCTTTTTGATGACGGTCTTTTTTGTCACCTCGTGCGCCGTACAGACGGCTTCCGGTTTTGTGGTGGACCGCGTGGGCCCTCGACCGGTGCTGTTTGCCGGGCTCTCGCTGTTGGGCTTGGCTGCGTTCGGTTTTGCGAGCAGCACCAGCTACTGGATGCTGGCCGGATTCTCGGTGGTGGCAGGCATCGGCAATGGCGTTTTCCACCCGGTGGACTACACCTTGCTCAACCGCAAGGTGAGTGCGGCCCGGCTGGGGCATGCCTACAGTGTGCACGGCATCACCGGCAGTCTGGGTTGGGCGCTGGCGCCGGCCATGATGGTGCCGATCGCGCTGGCGTATTCCTGGCGGGCCGCTTTGGTCTGTGCCGGGGTGCTGGCGTTTGCGGTGCTGGCGGTGCTCTGGGTCAACCGCGAACAGCTGAGCCTGCCTGCGGCGCCGAAGCCCGCCGCAGGTTCTCCGGCCCAGGACGACCGCCTGGATTTCCTGCGCATTCCGGCGGTATGGATGTGTTTTGGTTTCTTCTTTTTCTACGCCATGGCCCTCAGCGTGGTGCAGGCCTTTGCGCCCGAGGCGGCGCGCCAATTGCATGGCGTACCCCTGGCGCTGGTGGCGGTGTGCCTCACCGCGTACATGGTTTGTGCCGCCGCAGGCATGGTGTTGGGCGGCTTTCTGGCGTCGGACCCGGCGCGCTGCGAGCGCATCGTGGGCGTGGGTTTCAGCCTGGCGGCCTGCATTGCTTTGGTGTTGGCCTGGGTCGATGTGAGCGCCATGGCGGTGCCGGTCCTGTTTGGCGCGATGGGCTTCTTCGCGGGCATTGCCGGGCCGTCGCGCGATCTGCTGGTGAAAAAATCCACACCCGACAACGCCACAGGGCGGGTCTATGGCGTGGTGTATTCGGGCTTGGATATTGGCCAGGCCGTGGCCCCCTTGATCTTTGGTTTGTTGATGGATCACGGCCAGTTCCAGGGGGTCTTGATCGGTCTGGCCGTGGTGCAGGCGGTGCTGATTGCAAGCGCTTTCAACGTGCGGCGCGTGCGCCGAACGGTGCTGGCTCCGGCCTGAGGCAGGGCGCACGCACCGGCTGGCGGCTGTTTGATGCCGCACCGCTTCCAGGCGCGGCACAACGGGTATAACAACGGGCTGGATTGCTTTCCCAACCGCCTGGAAGACCCCCGCAGATGTCCGCCTCCGAGGCCACCCCTCGTTTGCTTCAACAGTGTTATCAGGACGCGCTCTCTGGTGCGCCTGAGCTGCTGGCGCGCTGCATCGACGCCGCCGTCGTCGGTTTGCAGGGCGCTGAAAAGGCGTCCAGAGACATCGCGCAGCGCGACTTGCTCGCGCGGGCTGGGTGGGCGCTGCAGCAGAACAAAGGCCTCTGGCTGGAGACCTACCCCGCGCAACTGCGCGAGGCGTTGATGTCCGCAGCCGACGATGCACCACCTTCCTCGCGTCCGGCGCTGTACACCGAATCCACCCTGATGTCGCTGGTGGACGACGATGCGCTCAAAGAGTCGCTGGAGTCGGCCCGCCTGGTGCAAAACCTCTTGCCGGTGGTGGAGCACGAACTGGCGGTGCTGGACGCCTTGATGAGCTCGCTGGTGGGTTTGGTCACGGTACGCGCCGAGCGCAACCCGTTGCGGCCCTTGGTTTTTGTGCGGGTGTTGCGTGAAACCATGGCGTCGAGCGACCACGAAGCGGCGGTGCGCAGCCTGTGGTTGCAGCACATGGCGGCACCGCTGGGCGCCGAGTTGAAAAAACTGTACGAGCGCCTGGGCTTGATGCTGCAGCGTGCCAACGTGCGCGAAGCGGGGTACCGCGTGCGCCTGTCGCCTGATGGGCCCGTATCGACCCGTTCCGGTGGGCTGGGCTGGTCGCCCAACAGCCAATGGCAATCTGCGGTGGACCCTGTCAGCACGCAAGATGCCCCGGCGTGGCCGAATGAAGACGAACTTCCGCCCATGATCGAGCTGGCGCGCCAGCATTCGGGTATCGACAACCCGGTGTTCCACGGGTTTCTCAACCAGGGCGGGGCCCAGTATGAGCGGCACCTCACGCCCGCTTACTACGATCAGGTGAGCGAGGAACTGGCCGCGATCGAGGCCTATGCCGCGATCCCGCTGCTGGACGAGTCCATGATCCTGGAGCGCAGCGTCCAGCACCGCGACATGCCGGTGGTGGACCGACCGGCGCGGGCAGTGGGCATTGCCAGCCAGCTCAGCCAGAAGACCTGGGGCGCATACGCGGCTGCGCACGAACGCGCCAAGGTGCTGATGCGCCTCAAGCAAAAGGCGCGGCGCGTGGCCCAGGCGGTGGGCCTGGACCTGGTGCGTGCTCTGGTCGGCCAGCTGGCCAGCGACCCTTTGCTGTTGACGCCGGTGCGCGAGGCGGTGGTGGCGCTGGAGCCTGCGCTGCTGCGCCTGGCCATGGACAAGCCGCGCTTCTTCAGCGAAGAGGAGCACCCGGCCCGGCTTCTGGTCGAAGGCGTGGCGCAGCGCAGCTTCAAGTACAACGACGAGTTCTCAAGCGACTTCGAGACCTTCTTCCAGCCCGTACAGCGCGCCTTCAACCGGCTCAACGCGCAAGAGGACGGCGATCCAAAAGCTTTTGCCACAGCGCTGACCTCCTTGCGCCGAAACTGGGACGCGCAAGACCAGCAGGAGCGCCCGCTGCAAGACAACAGCTTGCAGTCGATGCGCCGCGCCGAAGAGCGCCAGGCCCTGGCCGATCAGCTGGCTTGGGATATGAGCCAGCGCCCCGACGTGGACAACGCGCCGGGCGTGATCCTCGACTTTCTGTATGGACCCTGGTGTCTGGTGATGGCGTCGGCCCAACTGGGCGATGCCAGCGGGCAGGCGAACGACCCCGGGGGCTATGGCAAGGCGGTGTCCCAGCTCTTGTGGAGTGTGAAAAAAGAAGTCACGCTGCGGCGCCCCAAGCAGTTGTTCGACATGATTCCCGGTTTGCTGTCCACCCTGTATTCGGGCCTGGATTCTTTGGGCAAGACGCGGGAGGAAACCAAGCCTTTTTTTGATGCGCTCATGCGCCTGCACCAACCGGTCTTGCGCTTGCGCCGTGCCCGCATCAAGAAAGACGCGGTCCATTCCGCACCGGCGCCCCTGGAGATCGGGTCGATGTCGATGGAGCTGGACGAGACCTTGCCCGCCACGCCCGAGCAGCGCCGGCCCCACCGCGCCGCGCAGCCCTGGCTGGGCAAAGACGAGCTGGTGGCGGCGGGTTTCGAGGACACCTTGCCGAGTTACCACGCCGATCTGGTGGCGCTGCGCGGTGAGTCACCCAGCGGGGAAGGTGAGAGAGGCGGGGAGGGCGAAGACGTATCGGCGCCGACCCCCGTTGGCGAAGACAGCGAGGCTCTCGGCGCCGAGCTGCTTCAGACGGCCACAGTGCTA
Organism: Hydrogenophaga sp.; assembly: GCF_041633695.1. GTDB lineage: Bacteria > Pseudomonadota > Gammaproteobacteria > Burkholderiales > Burkholderiaceae_C > Hydrogenophaga. The sequence goes on along the minus strand of NZ_JBFJMY010000270.1, from coordinate 2,072 downwards.
GGCGGATTGCGCGAAGGCGACTGGGTGGACTTGTACGCCCGCGAACAGTGGTTGCGCGCACAACTGATCTGGGCCAGCAGCAAGGGCACGCTGTTCATGTTTGTGAGCGGTGGTGGGCAACCCCATTCCATGACCAAACGCAGTTGCGAACGGCTGATCGCCAACCGGTTGCTGCGCCCGGTGGCGGCGCACGGGGTGGTGACCACCGCCTTGCGGGCCATGACCGCCGAGACGCCACCGAGCCGGTCCCGCGCAGCCGTCTGAGTGCCGAGGCGGCGCGCCAGATGGCGTCGCGTCGCGTGACGTCACACGGCGCTGCGGTGCCGTTCTATGCAGGTGCGCAACACCTCGTCGTGTTCGCGCTGCCACCAGTTGCCGGTGGAAAAAATTTCCACTTCGCTGTAGCCCTGAAAGCCTTGGGCTTCAACCCAGCCGCGCAGGCGTGGAATGTCGATCACGCCGTCGCCCATCATGCCGCGGTCGTTCAGCAAGTCGGTGGTCGGGGTGAGCCAGTCGCACACGTGGAACGCCAGCAGGCGGCTCTTGCCCGCGCGTTCGATCTGGGCCTGCAGCTTGGGGTCCCACCAGACGTGGTACACGTCCACCGCCACGCCCAATGCGCCGGTTTTGTCCGGGTCCAGCGCGTCACAGACGTCCAGCGCCTGCTCCATGGTGTTGATGCAGGCGCGGTCGCCTGCGTACATGGGGTGCAGCGGTTCTATGGCCAGCGGCATGCCGGCTGCCTTGGCGTAGCCGAACAGTTCTTCGATGCCATCGCGCACCTGGTCGCGGGCACGCTGAAGGTCTTTGTGCGCAGCCTGGCCAGCGAGTGCGCCGGGCAGGCTGCCCACGACCAGCACCAGGCACGGCGCTGCAAGTTCACAGGCTTCGTCCACCGCACGCCGGTTGTCGTCGCGCGCGGCCTGCTGCCCGGCCGCGTCCAGCGAGGGGAACATGCCGCCCCGGCAATAACCGGACAACTCCAGGCCCAGCGCTCTCACCTGTGCCGAGACGGTTTTCAATCCGGCTGCGGCAACCTGGTCGCGCCAGGGTGAAATGGCCCGGATGCCGTGGCGTGCACAGGCGTCCAGGATGTCGGTCAAGGGCAGGTCCTGGCCACGGCTCTTGCGAACCGTGGCGGTGTTGATGGAGAGCCAACGGTGGTCTTGGGAAAAATCGCGCATGGGTCAGTGCTCTATGCCGTGCAGCGCCAGCAGCGTCTTCATGCGTTGCAGCGCCAGCTCGGGTTGTTCCAGCAGGTTGGCGGCGTCGGCCAGGCGGAACAGTTCGGCGAAATGCACCACCGAGCGCGTGCTCTGCTGGCCGCCCACCATGGTGAAGTGGCTCTGGTGCCCGTTGAGCCAGGCCATGAACACCACGCCGGCTTTGTAGAAGCGCGTGGGCGCGGCGAAAATGTGGCGCGACAACGGCACCGTGGGGCCGAGGATCTCGTGGAACTTCTGCACGTTGCCCTGCGCCAACTCGCCCAGCGCCGCTGCCGCCGCCGGGGCGATGGCGTCGAAGATGCCCAGCAGCGCGTCGCTCTGGCCGTGCGTGATCTCGCTGCCAAAGCCGTCACCGGCGATGAGTTCGGCGTAGTTGAAGTCGTCGCCGGTGTACATGCGAACGCCCCGGCCGTCCTGGCCGCCCACGGTTGGCAGGCACCGGCGCATGGCGATTTCCTTGTCTTTGTCCAGCAGAGAAACCTTGATGCCGTCCACTTTGTCCGGGTGCGCTGCGATCACCGCAAGCGCCGTGCCCATGGCCTTGTCCAGGTCGTCGCTGCCCCAGTAGCCTTTGAGCTCCGGGTCGAACATGTCGCCCAGCCAGTGCAGCACCACGGGCTGCTTGGCTTGGCTCAGGATGCGGTCGTACACGCGTGCGTAGTTGTCCGGGCCTTTTGCCACGCGCGCCAGTGCGCGGCTCGCCATGACAATGAGCCGGCCACCGAGCTTTTCGATGGCAGCCATCTGCTCTTCGTAGCCTGCGATGACCTCGTCGACCGTCTTCACCTTGTCCAGCACCAGGTGGTCGGTGCCACAGCCCGATGCCACCAGGGCGCTGCCGCCCTG
>NZ_JBFJMY010000269.1:0-5840 GCF_041633695.1 Hydrogenophaga sp. | reverse complement strand
GCCTCCACCGCGTCCACCTGCTCGCCCAAATTTTTGAAGTCTTTTTCGAGCAGCTGATTGACCTGGTCAAATGCACCGTCCAGGTGTGACTTGAGCTCGAAGAAACGCGATGCTTCGGCCTTGTCGGCCAAGGCCCGCTGCGCCGCCAGTTCCTTGGCATGGCGCCGGCTCTCCACCAGCACGGTGGTTTGCAAATAGCCGATGTAGGCCACAAAAACCAGCACGAACAGCAGCAGCAAACCCAGCAGCACAATGCCCAGCGGCGCTTCGACCGTCATCACCAACAGGGACAGCTGGGCCGGTTGGCTGATCAAGGCCCAGTTCGCGCCCACGAACAGCACCGTCACAAAACCGAGCACCAGAATCAGCAAAGAACGCAGGGACATGGAGCACTTTCGTCGAGCCCAGCGGACCGGCGCCGCTGTTGCTGGCAGTATAGGCGCAGGACGCGCGGCTGCGCCGTTCTCGCCTGCGTTTCGCGCTGGCTCACGCCCTCCGACAAAAGCCCTGCTGTCAGAAATTGGGGGGGCGTTTTTCGACGAAGGCCGCAATGCCTTCGCGGTGCTCGGCGCTCGGCGCGTAAGCGTAGGCCTGGGTCAACAACAGCGCCAAGGCACCTGCAGGAGCCGACGGCGCCAGCGCGCGCAGTGTCTGCTTGTTCAGGCGCGCCGCTTGCGGGCCGAGCCGCAGCATGCGGTCCACCCGTTTTTTTGTTTCAGCCTCCATCTGCTCGGGCGCGTGCACAGCGTTCAGGAAACCGCGCCGCAGCAACTCGTCGGCCGGCAACACCGCTGCGGTCAACAACATTTCGCGCACCGTGCGTTCACCCAGCGCGCGCAGCACCAATTGGGCTTCGCGCGGCGCCATCGGAAACCCCAGCTTGGCGATCGGGGCGCCAAAATCGGCGGTGTCTGTGGCCAGCCGGAGATCGCAGCACGACGCGATTTCGACACCCGCGCCCATGCAATGGCCTTCGATCTGCGCGACGATGGGCAGGTCGCAGTCCAGCATGGCTTGCAGGCCACCCCACACATCGTTTTCGTGGAAGTCGCGCAAGCCGGCGGGATCGAAGCGGAAGGCGGCGTATTCGGCGATGTCACCGCCAGCGCAGAAATGCCCGTCTGCTCCGCGCAGCACCACGCAGCGCACGCCGTCGGCCTGCTGGAGTTGCTGGAACACCAAACGCAGTTGCCGCCACATGGCGCGCGACATGGCGTTGAACTTGCCCGGGTGGCGCAACAGCACCTGCGCCACACCGCCCACCACATCGCAAGTCACCCCGCCTTCTGTGCGAGGTATGGGTTGCACGGCGCTCAAGTACGGGCCGCTGCGCCGACGCCGCGCTGTCCGAACCACCACCACAGCGCAGCGCCGCCCACGATCATGGGTATGCACAGCCATTGCCCCATGCTCATGCCCAGCGACAACAAGCCCAAATGGGCATCGGGTTCGCGGAAGAACTCGGCGATGAAACGGAACACGCCGTAACCCAGCAAGAACACCGAAGCGACTTGCCCAGGCTGGCGCGGCTTGCGCGCGTACCACCACAACAGCACAAACAAGAGCAGGCCTTCCAGCAGAAACTGGTACACCTGCGAAGGATGGCGCGGCGCATCGCCCGCACCCTGAAACACCATGCCCCAGGGCAACGCGGGATCGGCCAGCCGACCCCACAGCTCGCCGTTGATGAAGTTGCCTGCCCGTCCGGCTGCGAGGCCCGTGGGCACGCAAGGCGCCACAAAATCCATCACCTGCAAGAACGGGCGCTTGCGCGAATGGGCGTACCAGACCATGGCCGCCATCACCCCCAGCATGCCGCCGTGAAAGCTCATGCCGCCCTGCCAGACCGCAAAAATCTCCAGCGGGTGGCTCAGGTAATAGGCCGGTTTGTAGAACAGGCAATAGCCGACGCGCCCCCCCACGACCACGCCCATCACCCCCAGGAACAGAATGTCCTCCACGTCGCGCCGGGTCCAGGGCGCGGGTGTGGTCACCGAGACAAAGGGCTGGTGGCGCAAGCGGCGGTTGGCCAGCAGCATGAACAGCCCGAAGGCAGCCAGATAGGTCAAGCCGTACCAGTGGATGGCCAGCGGGCCCAGTTGCAGGGCGATGGGGTCGATTTGGGGATGGATCAGCATGGCGCTTATTGTGCCTTTGCAAACGCGATCAAGCGCGCCAGGGTTGGTGCCAGATTCGACTCGCGCCAGACCAGGCTGGTTTCGCACTCGGGCACGGCCAGGCCACGCGCGCCGTCCACCCGGCGATAGACCACGCCGGGACGCTGGAATTGCCGCACGCTCTGGGGCACCCAGGCCAGACCCATGCCGGCCGACACGAGGTTGACGATGGTCTGCATCTGGATCGCCTCCTGCGCCACTTGCGGTGAACGCCCGGCTGCGTTGTACATGCCAAACACCGCGTCGTACACCGAAGGCAGGATGCGCCGCGGAAAAATCACCAGCGGCTCGGCCAGCACCTGGCGCAACGACAGCTGGGCGTTTTGTGCCAGCGCATGCGACTCGGGCAGCGCCAGCACCAGGGGCTCCAGCGAGGTGCTCAAACACGCCAGGCCCGGTGGCGAAAAGCCCGGTGCGTGCAGCATGAACCCCGCATCCACCTCGCCGCTGGCCAGCAACTGCAGTTGCACATCACCCGTGGCCTCGATCAGCTCCAAGGCCACATGCGGCCACTGGCTGCGAAAGCCACGCACCCAGCGCGGCAGCAAATCAAAGCCCACGGTGGAGACAAAGGCCAGCCGCAACTGCCCTTCTTCCCCCGCCGCAGCCGCACGGGCTTTGGCAGGCAGCGCTTGTGCACGCGCCAGCAAGTCGCGCACGTCGGGCAGCAAGGCCGCCCCAGTGGGGGTGAGCCGCACGCTGCGTTTGGTGCGGTCGAAAAGGCGCCCGCCCAAGGCCTGCTCCAGACCCGCGATCGCCTGGGTCAAGGGCGGCTGCGTCATGTGCAGGCGTGCGGCGGCGCGGCCAAAGTGCAGCTCTTCGGCCACGGCCACGAACTGGCGCCACACGCGCAACTCGATCCAGGCATTTTTGTTCACCATATTCATACTCCACGCATATTAGTTCATGGCAACAAATATATTGGAAAGACAGATTCCAACGGCGCATACTTCTGCCTGTCCCTGTGCAGGCGTTCTGTGCCTCACCCTATTCCCACACTCTTACGAGGCAAACATGGCCGACAGCAAAGTCATTCCCATCACCCCCATGAACCCGCGCAGCCAGAACATCACCCAAGGCAAATCGCGCGCGCCCAACCGCTCCATGTACTACGCCATGGGTTACGAAGAGGCGGATTTTGTGAAGCCCATGGTGGGCGTGGCCAACGGACACAGCACGATCACGCCCTGCAATTCGGGCCTGCAAAAGCTGGCCGACGCCGCCATCGCCGGCATCGAAGAAGCCGGTGGCAATGCGCAGGTGTTTGGCACGCCCACGATTTCGGACGGCATGGCCATGGGCACCGAAGGCATGAAGTACTCGCTGGTGTCGCGCGAGGTGATTTCGGATTGCGTGGAAACCTGCGTGCAAGGCCAGTGGATGGACGGCGTGGTCGTCATCGGCGGCTGCGACAAGAACATGCCCGGCGGCCTGATGGGCATGCTGCGCGCCAACGTGCCCGCCATCTATGTGTACGGCGGCACCATTCTGCCGGGCCACTACAAGGGCCAGGATCTCAACATCGTGAGCGTCTTCGAAGCGGTGGGCCAGAACGCGGCCGGCAACCTGAGCGACGAAGACCTGAACGAGATCGAACGCCGTGCCATTCCCGGCACCGGCTCCTGCGGCGGCATGTACACCGCCAACACCATGAGTTCGGCCTTTGAGGCGCTGGGCGTGTCCCTGCCCTACTCGTCCACCATGGCGAATCCGCACGACGAGAAGATGAACTCGGCCAAAGAGTCGGCCAAGGTGCTGATCGAAGCCATCCGAAAAGACATCAAGCCGCGCGACATCGTCACGCGCAAGAGCATCGAGAACGCGGTCGCGGTCATCATGGCCACCGGCGGCTCCACCAACGCGGTGCTGCACTTTCTGGCGATCGCCCACACGGCCGGTGTGGACTGGAGCATCGACGACTTCGAGCGCGTGCGCGTCAAAACGCCGGTGCTGTGCGACCTCAAGCCCAGCGGTAAATACCTGGCCGTGGACCTGCACAAGGCCGGCGGCATTCCCCAAGTGATGAAGATGCTGCTCAACGCCGGCTTGCTGCACGGCGACTGCCTCACCATCACCGGGCAGACCATTGCCGAAGTGTTGAAGAACGTACCCGATGCACCGAGCGCCGACCAGGACGTGATCCGTCCCATCGACAAACCCATGTACGCCCAAGGTCACCTGGCCATCCTCAAAGGCAATCTCAGTCCAGAGGGCTGTGTAGCCAAGATCACCGGCCTGAAAAATCCGGTGATGACCGGACCGGCGCGGGTGTTTGACGACGAACAGTCGGCCCTCAAAGCCATTCTGGACGGCAAGATCGTGGCCGGCGACGTGATGGTGCTGCGCTACCTCGGCCCCAAAGGCGGCCCGGGCATGCCCGAAATGCTCGCACCCACCGGCGCCCTGATCGGCGCGGGTCTGGGCGAAAGCGTGGGCCTGATCACCGATGGCCGCTTCTCGGGCGGCACCTGGGGCATGGTGGTGGGCCACGTCGCGCCCGAAGCGGCAGCGGGTGGCACCATCGCTTTTGTGAACGAGGGCGACAGCATCACCATCGACGCACGCCAGCTGCTGCTGGAGCTGCACGTGACCGATGAAGAGATTGCCCGGCGCCGCGCCAACTGGACGGCACCTGCGCCGCGATACACCCGTGGCGTGCAGGCCAAGTTTGCCTTCAACGCCGCCAGTGCCAGCAAGGGCGCCGTGCTGGACAACTATTGAAACCAGGGGTACGGGACCGGTGCTCGCCGCGCCGGTCCGTGGTGTTCAGCGGCGCTTGGGTTTGATGCCCAGCGCTTCGCGCTGTTTGTCGATGCGCTGCTTTTTCTTGTCGTCCATTTTTTCCATGACCTTGCGCTTGGTGTAGCCGGTGGCGTCGGCCCAGGCCCACCACGCAACCGCCATGGCAAAAGGCGACAAAACCCACCACCACGACAGGCTCGCCACAAAGCCCAGCTCCAGGTACTTCAAAAGCAACAGACCCACGCCCACAATCAGGAAAAACATCACGCGCTCCGGTAAAGGCCGGATGAAGCCGGCAAGTAACTGTAACCGGGCGTTTCAGGAGTTGCCGCTTGGGTAAAATGGGGCACGTGACCCGATATACCCACTACGAACAGGACAAGCCCATGAAACGCGCCTTCCTCATTATGGCCGCCGCCATCACAGTTGCAGCACCCGCGATGGCGGATGAAGCACTCGCCAAGAGCAAGAATTGCATGACCTGCCATGCGGTCGACAAAAAGCTGGTGGGCCCGTCCTACAAAGATGTGGCCGCCAAATACGCCGGTGACGCAGGGGCCGTGGACAAGCTGGCCGCCAAGATCGTCAGGGGCGGCTCTGGAGTCTGGGGTGCGATCCCCATGCCCGCCAATACACAAGTGAACGAGGCCGAAGCCAAGAAGCTCGCGGCCTGGGTGCTGAGCGCGAAATAATTCCGCCAGCCTCGCCCCCAAAAGCCCGCTGTTGCACAGCGGGCTTTTTTTCGTCTGACTACCGCGCTGTCACGATTCATAAATAGATTCATTCAATATGAATCTTAAATAATCCTCGGTTGACATACATCAAGTCCGCAACTGGGCCGCGTGGATAACGTAGCGGCTTCACACAGTTCAGGAGTTATTTATGAGCCGGGGCTTCACCAGTCAGATGGCGCGCAACTTT
>NZ_JBFJMY010000268.1:0-5843 GCF_041633695.1 Hydrogenophaga sp. | reverse complement strand
CGGCACCCAGGGCGGCGCCACTGGCCAGACACACGACCACAAACCCGGCCTGGTCGCCCGCGCCCAGGGTGAGCACAAAAACAAAGGCGGTCACGGCCAGGCCCATGCTGCACAACCAGGCGGCAGACAGCCCCAGGCGCCGCACCGCAGCGACCCAGAGTGGCACCGACAACACCGCCGCCGCGAAATAGCTGCCCAGAAACAGCGCTTCGCTGCCCGGGGCTTGCAGGCGGTCGCGCACAAAAAACAGCACCAGGGTCGCGGGCACGGCGCTGGCGATGCCGTTCAGCATGAAGACCCCCAGCAGTTGGCGAAACGCCGCGCCGCGCCAGGGCAGCTTCCAGTGGGCGGCCACGGTGTGGGCCTTGGCCACCGAGCGTGGTGCAGCGGCCAGCAAACCCATGCCCAACAACAAGGCCAGGGCCAGCACCACGCTGGCCACACCCATGCCGAACAGCGAAGGCAACAGGCTGGCCACCAGCACCCCGACCAGGCCAAAAGCTTCGCGCCAGGCCACGACCCGCGCGCGTTGCCGGGCGTCGCCGCCCAGGCGCACGCCCCAGGTCTGGTGAACGATGGTCAAGACACTGAAAGCGATGTAGGTCACCAGCAGGCCCAGACCCAGCCAAAGCAACAAGGCACCGGCCTCGCCGCGTGGGAAAAACAAGGCCGTAAAACCCAGGGCCAGCACCGCAGCGGCCACCGCGCCCAGCCACCAGGCCTGGCGGGTGGAGCGGGCAAACACCGCGTCCACCGAGCGGCCAATGAAGGGGTCGAGCAGGGCGTCCAGCCCGCGCGTGGCCAGCAGGATCAGCCCCAGGGTGAGCAGCGGCACGCGGTGTTGTTCGGCGTAAAAGGCCGGCAGCACCACGTACAAGGGCAAGGCCAGAAAGGCCAGCGCGAAACCCAGGGCGCCGTAGCGCAGGCCGCCCCAGTTGTTGAACGCGGTGTGCGTGCCCGGTAGCGGCTGGACCAGTGCGGTCAAGACGCGGCTCCCAGCAGGCGGCGGCGCAGATCGGGCTCAGAGGTGCCGGGGCTGAGCCAGATGCCGAAGAAGGCCGGGCCGAAGCTGGGGTCGTCCACCGTGCTTCTGAGCTGGCCGTTGAAATAAAAGGGGGTGGCTTGACCGGGCCGGTAGAGGCCGGTCAGGCGGTCGCCCTCGACCACGTCGGGAAAGGCGGCTTGCATGGCGGTTTGCCAGGCTTGGCTGCGCGCTGCGTCCAGCGTGTTTTCGCGCCGCATTTCTTTCAGAGAGCGTTCGGCGATCTCGGGGCCGTTGAGCGCGCGCGCGTATTGAAGCTCCAGCGCAAAGGTGTGGCGCTGAAAGGCGTTCGCGGCAAAGCCGGCTTCGGTCCAGAGGCGGGCCTGGTAGATCTTCAAGCCAAAAAAGCGCAGCGTGGCCGAACCCATGAGCCGGGGCTCGGCCAGCGTGGCGGCCACCTCGGCGGGCACGGGCGCTGCACGGCCCGTGTTGGCGAGCACCGGACCAAGGGCCAGGCACAGGGCCGCGCCGGTGAGCCGGCGGCGGCGTGGATCGGGTGCGCTGCGGTGCACGTCAGTCGCGGCGCAGTGTGAACTGCACCACGTCGGTATTGCCCAGATCAAAGGCGGCTTCGCAATAGGCCAGGTAGAAGCGCCAGGTGCGCACAAAGCGGTCGTCGAAACCGAGCTCGCGGGCCTGGGATTCGCGCTCCAGAAAACGGGTGTGCCAGCGGCGCAGGGTTTCGGCGTAGTCGGCGCCGAAAGCCAGCTTGCGTTCCACCGTGAAGCCAAAGCGCCGGGCCTGGGCCTCGAACTGCGACACGCTGGGCAGCAGGCCGCCGGGAAAGATGTACTGCTGGATGAAGTCGGTGGACTTCACGTAGCGGTCGAACAAGTCGTCGCGGATGGTGATGCTCTGGATGCAGGCGCGACCGCCGGGTTTCAGGCAGCGGCGCAGGGTCTCGAAATAGCTGTCCCAGTATTCGCGGCCCACGGCCTCGAACATTTCGATCGACACCACGGCGTCGAAGGGCTGCTGCTCGAACTCGGGCGCGAGGTCGCGGTAGTCTTGCAGGCGCAGGTCGCAGCCAGAGGCTGTGCCCGAATCGGCCACACGTTTCTGGGCCCAGGCCAGCTGTTCGGTGGAGAGGGTGACGCCGGTGACTTGTGCGCCAAAATCGCGCACCGCCGCTTCGGCCAAGCCACCCCAGCCGCAGCCGATTTCGAGCACGCGCGCACCCGGCACCACACCCGCTTCGGTGAGTGCGCGGCGGGTCTTGGCGTCTTGCGCACCGGTCAGTGGGCGCGCGAGATCGCCTTCGAACCAGGCGCTGGAATAGCTCATGGACGGGTCCAGCCACTGCGCGTAGAAAGCGTTGCCCAGGTCGTAGTGGGCGTGGATGTTTTTCGCACTGCCCCGGCGCGAGTTGCGGTTCAGCGCGTGCTTCAGGCGGTACAGCAGCGAACCCCACCACGAGCCATACACCGCTTTTTCCAGCGTGTCGCGGTTGGCGGTGAGCAGGGTGAGCAGGGCGCTGAGGTCGGGCGTGCTCCATTCGCCGGCGATGAAGGCTTCGGCAAAGCCGATGTCGCCCGACTGCAGGGTGCGCGTGAAAACCGCCCAGTCGTGCACCTGCAACATGGCGTGCCGCGTCGGGTGCACCGTGCCGAACAGGTGTTGGCTGCCATCGGGCAGGTGCAGCGCCAGGGTGCCGTGTTCCAGGCGCGACAACAAGGCCATGGCGGCGCGCGCGGCCGCAGGCGCTGGCTGGGCTTTGGACGTGGACGTGGACGGTGGAGAGAGTGCGGGGCTGGTCAGCTGGTTCATGTCAGAAAGCGCTCAGGCGCAGGCGGTTGGCGGTAGAACGGCAGGCGCTTGAGCACCAGGCGCAAGGCCTGCCAGTGGATGCGGGCGATGACGCCGAAACTCATCAGGGGGGCGCTGAAAAACGCGCGCAACTTGTGGCTGCGGGTGAGCGGCTGCAGTTGCCCGCCCACACTGGTTTGCAGCAGCGGGCCGGTGGCGTCGTCGTGGTCGATGCGCACCAGCGTGCGCCCGCGCGCTTGGGGCCCGTCACCGCTGAAAGAAAAGCGGAAACGGTAGCGGCCTTCAACGGCGCAAAAGGGCGAGACGTGAAAGACTTTGCTGGCCTGCATCTCTTGGCCCCAACCCAGCTCGGGGCCGTTCAGCAAATAGGCGTGGCGCTGGCCAAAGGTGTTGTTGACCTCGACCAGCACAGCGGCCAGGGAGCCGTCGGCGCGGTGGGCGTACCAGAAACTCACCGGGTTGAACACATAACCCAGCACACGCGGGCAGCTGTGCAGCCAGACTTCGCCGGTGGCGTCGGTGACGCCCGCGCCCAGCAGCAGCTCGTCCAGCCAGGCCAGGGCGTCTTCGCGCCCGTCGCCATGGTCGCGGTCGTGGAAGGCCATCAAGCCCCAGCGGTTGCGCCGCACCAGGCTGCTCGGTTCGGCGCGCAGCGAGCGCATGGGCAACAGCCAGAAATAGCTGCGGTACTGAAAGCTGTGCTGCATGGGGCGCAAGCGCTTGTGCCAGATCCGGCCCACCCCGATCAGTGGCCGCGCCTGGGTCATGCGGCCTCCTGGTGCGGGGCGTTGTGGTGCTGCGCCAAGGCTTGTGCCACCGCCAGACCGGAGCGCAGGCCGTCTTCGTGAAAACCGTAACCGGTCCAGGCACCGCAGAACCAGCTGCGGCGCTGCCCTTGCAGCTGTGCCACGCGAGCCTGGGCGGTAACGGCCGCTTGGTCGAACACCGGGTGCTCGTATTCGAAACTTTGGATCACCTGGGCCGGGTCGGGCTCGCGCAAGGGGTTGAGCGAAACGATCACCGGCTGCGCCCAGGGCAGTGGCTGCAAGCGGTTGATCCAGTAATGCAGGCACACGCCGCGTTGGCCGTGCGCACCGGCTTCGGTGCCGGTTTCATGGTTCCACGCAGCCCAGGCCGAACGCTGGCGCGGCATCAGGCCCGTATCGGTGTGCAGCACGGCGCGGTTGGGCTGGTAGCGAATGGCCCCGAGCACCGCGCGCTCGTCGTCGCTGGCGTCGTCGCCGAGCAGCCGCAGCGTCTGATCGCTGTGGCAGGCGAAAACCACCTGGTCAAAGTGTTCGGCGCCGTGGTGGCTGCGCACCAGGGCCCCGGCGGGCACGCGGCGGACCGCCAGCACGGGGGTGTTCAGGCGCGCGTCGGGCAATTCGGCCACGATGCGGCGCACGTATTCGCGCGAGCCGCCGCGCACCGTCATCCACTGCGGGCGCTGGGTGATTTGCAGCAAGCCGTGGTTGTGGCAGAAGCGGATCAGGGTGCCGATGGGAAAGGCCAACATCTGCTCGCGTGGGCAAGACCAGATGCAGGCGATCATGGGCAACAGATACCACTCGCGAAAGCTGGGGCCAAAGCCGTGCTGGTCCAGAAATTCGGCGGTGCTCTGGGCCAGCGCCAGGTCCTGGTCGCGCTCGGCCAGGGCGGTGGCGAGCCGGTTGAAACGCAGAATGTCTTGCAACATGCGCCAGAACGCGGGCTTGAGCAGGTTGCGGCGCTGCGCGAACACGCTGGACAGGTTGCTGCCGCTCCATTCCAGGCCGCTGTCGCGGGCCTGCACCGAAAACGACATGTCGGACGCGGTGGTGGGCACGCCGAGTTCGGCGAACAGGCGGATCAGCCCGGGATAGGTGCGTTCGTTGTAGACCAGGAAGCCGGTGTCCACGCCGTGGCGCACGCCGTCCAGCGTCACGTCCACGGTGTTGGCGTGGCCGCCGAAATGGGCGCCGGCTTCGAACAAGCTGACGTGGCGGGCGGACCCTGGCCGGGACAGTTCGCGGGCGGCTGCTAGGCCGGCGATGCCGGACCCAATGACTGCGATGCGTTCCATGCGGGTTCCTTGACGGGGTGCGGCGACGCGGGTCGCTGCGGGTTGAAGACGAAATAGACTGCTTGGTTCAAAATATATACCAAGCAGTTCACAAAATCAACTGAAAAGTAATTTTGTGATCTTTTGGTGTTTTTTGTGACCGGTGTGTGCGCATATGACCTTGTCGGTTTAAGATGCCGCATGGGCAAAATTTCATTCAAAGAGCAGGTGCTGCAAGCACGCGAGCACGCCATCGTCGACGCGGTCAACCGGCTGCTGGCAGAAAAAGGCTTTGACGCGATGACGGTGGACGAGGTCGCCGCCGAGGTCGGCATTGCCAAAGCCAGCCTGTACAAGCACTTTGGCTCCAAAGAGAAACTGGCCGCTGCGGCCATGATCCGGGCGCTGGAGCGGGCGCAGGCGTTTCTGGACAACCTGGACGCCAGCCCACCGGCCAGCGCCGTGGAGCGCCTGAAGTCGGTGGTGCGCTGGACCATGGAGGTGCAGCTGGCCGGTGAAATGCCTGCCCTGCCCGCACAAAATTCGGCCTTGCGTGCCGCCCTGCTGGGCAGCCAGGACTACCTGGACCGCTTGATGACGGTGAGCGAGCGCCTGGGCGTGTGGATCACGGAAGCGCAAAAGCAGGGCCAGATCCAGGCCGCCTTGCCGCCCGAACTGGTGCTCTACACCTTGTTCGCCCGCGCCTGCGACCCGGTGCTGGGCATGTTGAAGGCCTCGGGGCAGCACAGCAACGAGCAAATCATTGCCTGGCTGGTGTCCACCACGTTCGACGGCCTGTCGGGCTGAACCCGACCCCCATCCAGCCCCCTGAGCGCCGTCAGAAAGCGGAACGGCCACCCGAAGGTGGCCGTGGTGTGCCGCCCGTTGTATCTCGGGCGGTTCGTCACTCGGTTGGAACCGGGGCTCAGGGAAAGAGCGAGTTCCCGGTCAAGGCAAAAGCGGTGTCGTCGCTGGTGGTCCAGTTCGCCAGAT
>NZ_JBFJMY010000267.1:0-5854 GCF_041633695.1 Hydrogenophaga sp. | reverse complement strand
TCGGCCAGCGCGCGGTCGGGGGCGAAGGCTGCTGTGGAGCGGGCGGTGGCGGCGCTGGCCAGGCCCAGCACGGGCGGCGTACGGCCCGTCAGGCGGGCGCAGGCCTGGGCCAGCGGCCGTGCGGCGGGGGAGTGGTCGGCGTGCGAGTGGGTGCAGACGATGGCCGTGATCTGGCCCGCCGTGAACGCCAGCAGGCGCTCGATATGGTCGTTCAGCAAGGGGCCCGGATCGATGACGATGTAGCCACTGGCCGCGTCACCCACGATGTAGCTGTTGGTGCCGGGGCCGGTCATGACGCTGGCGTTGGGGGCGGTGAGGCGATGTAGGTTCCGCAGCAGGGGCACCGGCCGTTCGTGCTGCCAGTCCAGCGCATGTTCCAGTTGTCCGGATGGGCACACCAGCGCGAGCTCGGCGTAGGGCAGGTCCTGCTCCATGAAGCGCTGCGGTTGACCGCCGACCAGACCACCACGGGGGGTGGAGTTCCACAGTGGTTCGTCCTCGGTGCAGGCCGCCAGGGCCTGCCCGGCCTGTTCGAAGGCCGACAGCCAGTGCAGGGTGCGGATGGTGGGGAAGATCATGAAGAAGTTGCCGGCCTGGTGCTGCGCCAGCGCATCCTGGGGCCGGACCCAGACCGGCTCGAACTGCTCCATTTCGTCGGCCACCGGTTCCTGCTGGTCGGGCATCAGCGCAGCGAAGAAGACGGTGTCGAAACGCTTGGGCACGCTGCGGTCCGTGGTCCAGCAGGCCAGCATGCGCGCCTGATCGACCGCCAGTGACCAGCCCTGGGCTTGCAGTTGCGGGTACAGCGCCCGGCTGCGGTCCAGCGCTTGAAGGTGGGTGCGGGTGATGGGCCTGCCATCGGCCTGCACGGCCAGCAGGATGCCCAGTTCCTCGAAGGTTTCCCGCAGCGCCGCCAGCGCCGCCGTGCGGTAGCGTCCGCCCGCGTCGGGGGCGCGCGCCAGCGTGTGTGTCTGGTGGTCGTCGGCGTCCACTCGCCCGCCGGGGAACACATAGGCGCCGGGCAAGAAGCTGGCGTTTGGCGAGCGCCGGGTCATCAGCACTTCGACGCCCAGCGCTCCGTCACGCAGCAGCAGCAGGGTGGCCGCTGGGTGCGCCACGGCCGGTTCTTTGCGGGGGTGCAGTTGCAGGGTGGGGCGGGCCATGGCGGTGTTCCTTGCGCGGGGGATGGGGGCTCTACGCGCTGGCCGAATGGGTGCGCAGCAAGGCGTCGAGTGTGCTTTCCAGGTGGGTGAGGGAATTGCATTCGCGCGCGATGTGGCAATAGGGCGCGTAGCGCTTCATCTCCGAATCGCCCAGGCCCCAGAACGAGGTGGGCTCGGGATTGAGCCAGATCACCCGGCGCGCGCGCTCATAAAGCTGCTTCATGACCTCGACATGCGCCTCGCCGCGGTTGTTGCGCGCGTCGCCCAGGATCAGCACCGTGGTGCGGCGGTCGATGTCGCCCAGCAATTGTTCTTCAATATCGAGCAGGGTTTGACCGTAGTCGGTGCCGCTGCCGCCCACGGCCTGCATCACTTTGTCGACCGCTTGCTCGACCGGCAGCAGCTCGAAGGTGTCGCTCACGTCCACCAGGTGGTTGGTGAAGGCGAAACTGCGCACGTCGCTGACCTGCTCGCCCAGGCTGTGCAGGAACAGCAGCAGAAAGCGCGCGTACTGGCGCACCGAGCCGCTGACGTCGCAGATCGCCACCACGCGTGGCCGATCCACCACCTTGGAGCGCCAGAAGGTCTCGAACATCACGCCGTCGTAGGCCGCGTTCTTGCGCAGGGTCTTGCGGAAGTCGAGCTGGCCGCGCACCCGCTGCTTCTTGCGCCGCGAGTGGCGATCAGCCAGCCGCTTGGCGATTTTGCTGACGATGACGTGCATGCGCGCGAAATCGCGCTTTTCGATGTTGGAGAGCTTTTGCGTTTGCAGGAAGTCGTCGTGCAACTGGCGCGTCGGGGCCGTGCCGAAGAGCGCGAGTTTGCGTTCGACAAAATTGCGAACCTCCTCGAACAATTTTTTGCGCGCCAGTTCAAGCTCCTCGGCGCGCTCGGGCGCCAGCGTCTGGCGTTTGGCGTCAGAGATTTCGCGGTCCAGCAGTTCCAGGCCCATGGCCTGCTGGATCTTCTGGGTGTAAAAACCCTTTTGCGTGAAGAACCAGATGTCGGTCAGGCCCACCTCGCGCGCGGCTTCCTGCATGCGCTTGGCCAGCGCCGCCGAGTCGCCCGACAGCAACAACTGCGACAAGGCCTGGCCGCCGCTGCCCTGGCAACCGCCCGGCCCGCCGGAGCCGGTGGCTGTCTGGTTTTTGGGGCTTTGCTCGGGCGGGTCTTGCGCTGGTGTGGCGTCGGCGCCGGGTTGGACGCCGGGCCGGACCGCGCCGCCAGGGGCTGCCAGGTTTTCAAAAGAGCTGAAACGAAAGAAACGGTCAAAGGCCTCGTCGAACAGGGCGCGGTCGACCGTGGTCTTGGCCAGCGTGGTGCCCAGCGCGCTCTTGAGCAGGGCGCGGTCGCTCCAACCCACCAGTTCGACGGCACGCGCCGCATCGACCTGGGCGTTGAGATGGATTTCAAGGTCGCTGCCGCGCAGCGCCTTGAAAAAATCTTCAAGCGTGGCTTGCACGGGGACTCTCCGCATCCTTGCGCGCTTGTTGCAGCAGGGTGGACATCTGCTCGTTGGCGGTGGCGATGTCTTGCTCGAACTTGAGGAAGACATTGAGCGTGTCGCGCACCACGTCCAGGTTCAGGTGTTCGGCGTGCAGCAGCAGCAGCGTCTTGGCCCAGTCGATGGTTTCGCTGACCGAGGGCAGTTTTTTCAGGTCCAACTGGCGCACCGCCTGGATGAAGGCCACCAGCTCCCGGTTCAGTGTTACCGACAGGCCGGGCACGCGCCGCTCCAGGATGCGCCGCTCCAGCGCGGCTTTGGGGAAGGAGATGTGCAGGTGCAGGCAGCGGCGCTTGAGCGCGTCGCTCATTTCGCGCGTGTTGTTGCTGGTGAGAAAGACGAGGGGCTTGACCTTGGCCTTGATGGTGCCGAGTTCGGGTACCGAGACCTGGTAGTCGGACAGCACTTCGAGCAGGAAGGCCTCGAATTCGGGGTCGGACTTGTCGATCTCGTCGATCAGCAGCACGCAGCCGCGCTCCTGGTGCAAGGCCTGGTAGAGCGGGCGCGGTTCGAGGAAATGCTCGCTGAAAAACAGGTCGTCGTGCGCATGCAGCTTGTCCATGGAGGCGGCCAGGCCGACGGCGCCCTGCATCATCTCGCCCAGCTTGTCCTTGAGCAGTTGCGTGTAGAGCAATTGCTTGCCGTATTTCCACTCGTACAAAGCCTTGGATTCGTCCAGGCCTTCGTAACACTGCATGCGGATCAGGGGCACGTCGAGAATCTCGGCCATGCCCTTGGCCAGTTCGGTCTTGCCGACGCCGGCCGGGCCTTCGACCAGGATCGGCTTTTCCAGGTTGAAGCCCAGATAGACCGAGGTGGAGATTTCGCGGCTGGCGATGTAGTCGACCGAGGCGAAGGCTTTGGCGACTAGGTCAACGGAATCAAAGTGGGCTTGGTGCAGTGATTTCATGGGTTGTCGTTGATTTCAAAAGGGTTTCTCCGGCCTGGAATTGCCGGGATTCGGCGATGCTGCGGGCGATGCCCTGCACCAGGCGCAGGTCGCGCGCCAGGGTGAGCAGGGCCGGTTCATGGTCGTCCAGGGCTGCGGCAAAGGATTCACAGGTGCCTTGCCAGCGATCAAACAGGCGGCGCGCGCCCAGGTTGAACGCCGCCAGCGCCTCGTTGGGGCCATGCTGGTCCAGGTGCTGAGCGGCATGGCGTGCCACGGGCGAGAGGGCATCGAGTTCGAGTTGCAAGCCACCCAGGTCCCGGGTCAAAGCCGGCGTGCGGGCTGCATGGCGAAACCAGCGTGCCAGGGTATCCAGCTCGGCTTGCATGGCGCCGAGCATCGGGCCCAGCAGCAGCGCGTCTTCGATCGCGCGCAGTGGCCGCGCGATGGTGTCGAAAGCCTGCCCAAGCTCGCCCAGGCGCTGGCTTTGCGGCACCCGGCAGCCGACCAGGCGCAGGCCGCAATGGCCGAGCGGCGCCAGTCCGCGCACTTTGTCGTCCAGCTCGCGGGTCAGCCCCGGTGTGTTGGCTTCAACGACGAAGGCATCGAAGCGCTTGCGCCCTTCGTGTTCGCCGCTGACGGCCAGCACGATGATGGCATCGGCGGCCGGGCCGTTGCTGACGAAGGCCTTGTGGCCGTCAAGAAGCCATTCGTCGCCGTCCCGCACCGCACGGCAGCTCAGGTGTTTGGGGTGTGCGCCCGTGCCGGGCTCGGAGATCGCGAGTGCCAGCAGGGTGTCGCCGACCGCTATGGATTGCAGCAGCGCACGATGCCGGTCGCTGCGCAGATTCGGCGCCAGCACGAAGCGCGCCAGCATTTGCTGCATCATCCACGCCATGCCCAGCCCCAGACTGGCGGATTCCCGGGCGACGATGCCGGCCACAGTACTGACCAGCGCGGCGTCCGCTACGGGCGCCCCACCGTCGCTGTCGAAGCCCACGCCGAGCAGGCCGCTGGCGCCGAGGTGGCGCCACCAGGCGCGGGGGAAGCCGTGCGCGCAGTCAGGCGCTGGCGCGTTCGCCAGGGCCAGGCGCATGGCCTCGGGCAGCGCCGGGTCCGACTTGGGTTGCTCAGGGGATTGAGAGCGGCTCATAGGTCCATACAGATCAGGCGTAAAACCCGAGCTGTCGCGCCGCCAGGTCGCGCATCACTTCTTCGGCGCCGCCACCGATGGCGTTGACCTTGACTTCGCGGTAAATGCGCTCCACCTTGACGCCGCGCATGAAACCGGCGCCGCCGTGCAGTTGCACCGCCTCGCTGGCGCAATAGGCCATGGTCTGGGTGGCCTGGTTTTTCAGCAGGCAGATTTCGCCCACCGGCGTGTCGCCCTCTTCGACGCGCCAGGCGAGCAATTCCAGCAGGGCCTGGGTCGCCTCGACGCGCATGGCCATGTCGGCGAGTTTGTGGCGGGTGACCTGCTGGTCGATCAACTTGTCGCCAAACATCTCGCGCTCACGCGACCAGGCCAGCGCCTCGTCCAGGCAGACACGGGCAAAACCGTTGGCGCCGGCGGCGAGAAAGATGCGCTCGCGGTTGAAATTCTTCATGATGGCTTTGAAGCCCTGGTTTTCCACCCCCACCAGGTTCTCCACCGGCACGCGGCAGTTGTCGAAATACAGGGTGGCGGTGTCGGAGCACCACCAGCCCATTTTTCTCAAGGGCGTTTGCGTAAAGCCGGGCGTGCCTTTCTCGATCAGCAGCAGCGACACGCCGCCCGGCCCCGGCCCGCCGGTGCGCACCGCCACGGTGTAGAAGTCGGCGCGCATGCCGGAGGTGATGAACGTTTTCGAGCCGTTGACGACATAGTGATCACCATCCCTGCGCGCCGTGGTCTTGAGGTTGGCCACGTCCGAGCCGCCGGAGGGTTCGGTGATGCCGAGTGCGCTGATCTTCTCGCCCCGCAGCACCGGCGGCAAGACGCGCTGCTGGAGCGCCTCGCTGCCCACGTTGACGATGGGCGGGCAGCCGATGGTGTGCGACAGCAGACTCGCCAGGACACCACCAGCACCGCAACGCGCCAGTTCCTGCGCGGCGATGATGGTCATGAACAGGTCGCCGTCGTTGCCGCCGAAGGCTTCAGGAAAACCCAGGCCCAGCAGGCCGATTTCGGCCGCCTTGCGGTACAACGCGACAGGAAAGGACTCGGCTTCGTCCCAGGCATCCACGTGCGGACTGATTTCTCGGGCGACGAAGCGGCGCATCGCGTCGCGGAACGCCAGATGCTCGGGCGTATAGAAG
>NZ_JBFJMY010000266.1:0-5875 GCF_041633695.1 Hydrogenophaga sp. | reverse complement strand
GGACCGACAATGGCGTCGGCGCTGTGCGCATGTCCGCTGCGCTCGATGCGCCCTTGCACCTCCAGGCAGCGATCAATCGATTCCCCGCTGGCCCAGACCAGGCGCACCGAATGTCCACTCAGGCTACACAGCTGGTGGTATTGCTCTTCGTTCGTGGGGACGCACGAGGCCACAAACAGTTGCCCATTGGCCAGGCCCAGCGGCACCACGCGATAACCCTGCGCCTGGCTCAGCGAAAGCCGGTCGAAGACGTGCGGGTCCAGCTCGAAAGCCAGCACGTCCACTTCGGCCACACCGGCCACCCGGGCCAAAGCGCGATGCAACTCGTCCTCGGTGAGCAACAACCGGTCCACCAGTTCGTCCGAGCGCGAGCGCAACAACTCCGGGTCTTCGGCCGCCAACGTCTCCAGCACTTCCTCGTCCACCATTTGCAATTGCAGCAGCGCTTCGCGCAGGCACACCACTGGCTGGCGGTACACCGCCTCCATGGCGACGGTCAGCTCGCCCAGGGACCGAGCGGCGCGGCGCGGTGGACGGCTCGAGGGACTGCTGGCAGGAATCGGTGGGGTGGTTGGTATCAAAAATTCGTCCTTGGGTCGCTGATGCTGCAATTTTGCACGTCTCGCTCCAAAATGGCCCCAGCACGCGCCGAAACCTGCCGGCTTTTTGCCAGACCCCTGTGGCACTGCCGACCCCTTGCCAGACCCTATTTGCAAGCAGCATAAAGCATGAACCGCACCGCCCTCACCACACGCCATCCCACCCGCCGGCCCAGGCCATCCATCCAGGCCATGTGCAGCTTGCTGCTGCCCCTGGTGCTCACGGCCTGCTCGGGCCTGGGCTCCCCCAGCTGGCGCTACCAGCCGCCCGTGCTGCCGGTGCAACCCGAAACCGCGTCCGGCTGGACCGAAAAGCCCGGCTGGCTGACACACCGCACGGCAGTGGCCGCCGCCAACCCACTCGCCACCGACGCCGGCTTGCAGGTGCTGCGTGCCGGTGGCAGCGCGGTCGACGCGGCGATCGCGGTGCAAATGGTGCTCGCGCTGGTGGAGCCGCAGTCCAGCGGCATCGGCGGAGGTGCGTTCCTGCTGCACCACGACGGCAAGCGCGTGCAAGCCTTCGACGGCCGTGAGACCGCACCTGCGGCGGCCACCGAAGGCCTGTTTCTGCAAACCGACGGCACACCCATGCCCTTCATGCAAGCGGTGGTGGGCGGGCGCTCGGTGGGTGTGCCGGGTACCTTGCGCATGCTGGAACTGGCGCACCGCCAACATGGCCGGCTGCCCTGGGCACAGTTGTTCGAACCCGCCATCGCGCTGGCCGAACAGGGCTTTGCCGTAAGCCCGCGCTTGTTTGCGTCACTGCAGGCCGAGACAGCGCTGCAAAAAGACCCGGTGGCCGCCGCCTACTTCTACCAAACCGATGGGCAAGCGCATCCCGTTGGCCATGTGTTGCGCAATCCCGAGCTGGCGGCGGTGCTGCGCCAAATCGCCCGCCAAGGAGCCCAGGCCTTGCACCAGGGTCCGGTGGCACAAGCCATCGTCAACGCGGTCCATAAGCACCCCGGTAACCCGGGCACTATGAGCCTGGGCGATCTGGCGAACTACCAGGCCCGTGAGCGCGAACCCATTTGCCAAACCTGGAGCCCGCGCCAACACACCCTGCGCCTCTGCGGTTTCCCGCCACCCAGCTCGGGGGCGCTGGCGATCGGGCAGATTCTGGGCCTGTTGGCACGCACACCTTCGGGCAAGGTGCCGCTGGAAAACACCGCCCCGTCGCCCGACTGGCTGCACGATTACACCGAGGCCTCCCGCCTGGCTTTTGCCGACCGCGCCCTGTACCTGGGCGACCCCGATTTTGTCGCCCCACCGGCCGGCAGCTGGAGCAGCCTGCTCGCACCCCGCTATCTGGACGAACGTGCACGCCTGATCGGCCCGCGCCGCATGGGCGAAGCGCCGGCCGGGCAGCCCATGGGTGAGCAAAGCGCCTGGGCGGCCATGCCCGACCAGCCCGAGCACGGCACCAGCCACGTCAGCATCGTCGACGGCTGGGGCAACGCGCTGGCCATGACCACCACCATCGAGTCGGCTTTTGGCGCTCGCCTCATGGTGAACACCGGGGCGGGACGCAACGGCGGCTTCCTGCTCAACAACGAACTCACCGATTTCAGCTTCAGCCCCCGCGATGCGCAAGGCCGCCCGGTGGCCAACCGGGTGGAGCCCGGCAAGCGGCCGCGCTCGTCCATGTCGCCCACGCTGGTGTTCGACGCAGACAGCGGCGCTTTGCTGATGAGCGCGGGCAGCCCCGGTGGTTCGCTCATCATCCACTTCACGGCCAAGACCTTGCTGGGTGTGATGCAAGCGGGTTTGCCGCCGCAAACCGCCATCGACCTGCCCAATTTCGCGTCCACCGGCGGCCCGGTGCTGCTGGAAGCCGGACGCTTTTCTGCTTCCACAGTGGATGCCTTGCAACAGCGCGGTCACACGGTCAACGAGATCCCCATGACCAGCGGCCTGCAAGCCATCGTGCGCGGACAAGTGCATGGCGAGCCGGTCTGGCTGGGCGGCGCCGATCCCCGGCGTGAAGGTGTGGTGATGGGGGATTGAGGCGCAGCGACTGGCGCTGGAGAGCGCGTCAACTGTTGATGGCCTGGGCAGAGCCCGCCAGCTTGCGCAATTCGAACTTCTGGATCTTGCCCGTGCTGGTCTTGGGCAACTCGCCAAACACCACGGCGCGCGGCACCTTGAAACCCGCCAGGTGTTGTTTGCAATGCGCCACGATGGCCTCGGGCGTCACCTCGGCGCCCGCCTTGAGCTCGACAAACGCGCACGGCGTCTCGCCCCACTTGGCGTCGGGCCGCGCCACCACAGCGGCGGCCAGCACGGCGGGGTGGCGGTACAGCACATCTTCCACCTCGATGCTGGAGATGTTTTCACCGCCCGAGATGATGATGTCCTTGCTGCGGTCCTTGATCTTGAAATAGCCGTCCGGGTATTGCACCGCCAGATCGCCGCTGTGGAACCAGCCGCCGGCAAACGCTTCCTGCGTTGCCTGGGGATTCTTCAAATACCCCTTCATGGCGATGTTGCCCTTGAACATGATCTCGCCCATGGTCTCGCCATCCTGGGGCACCGGCTGCATGGTTTCGGGGTCGAGCACGCGCACGTCGCGCTCCAGGTGGTAACGCACGCCCTGGCGCGCGTTGAGCCGGGCGCGCTCGCCGATGTCCAGATCGTTCCAGGCCGCGTGTTTGGCACAGACCGTGGCCGGACCGTATACCTCGGTCAGGCCGTACACATGGGTGAGGTCAAAACCCATCTCCTCCATGCCTTCGATCATCGAAGCCGGGGGCGCCGCACCCGCCACCATGGCTTTCACCCCGGCGGGCAGGCCCGCCTTCATGGCCTCTGGCGCATTCACCAGCAAGCCGTGCACGATGGGTGCGCCGCAGTAATGGGTGACGCCGTGCGTGCGCATCGCATCAAAAATCGCCTGCGCCTCGACCCGGCGCAGGCACACGTTCACGCCCGCACGCGCCGCCACCGTCCACGGAAAACACCAGCCGTTGCAATGGAACATGGGCAGCGTCCACAGGTAGACCGCGTGCTTGGGCATGTCCCACTCCAACACATTGCTGATCGCGTTCATGGCCGCACCCCGGTGGTGGTAGACCACGCCCTTGGGGTTGCCGGTGGTGCCGCTGGTGTAGTTCAGCGCAACCGCGTCCCACTCGTCGGCGGGCAGCGCCCAGACAAAGTGCGCATCGCCTGCGGCCAGAAAATCCTCGTAAGTGGTGCTGCCGATGCGCTGAACCGCCCCGGTGAACAGCGCATCCGTCACATCGATCACCAGCAAGGGCGCCGCGCTCTTGCGCAGTGCCAGCGCCTTGTGCAGCGTGGACGCAAACTCCGGGTCCACGATCACCGCCTTGGCCTCGCCATGGTCCAGCATGAAAGCAATGGTCTCGGCGTCGAGCCGGGTGTTGAGCGCGTTCAGCACCACACCGGCCATGGGCACACCAAAATGCGCCTCGACCATGGGCGGGGTATTGGGCAGCATCACCGCCACGGTGTCGTTCTTGCCAATGCCGGCGCGCTGCAAAGCGCTGGCCAACTGGCGGCAGCGCACATAGGTCTGGCTCCAGCTCTGGCGCAGCTCGCCATGCACCACCGCCAGCCGGTCCGGGTAGACCTCGGCACTGCGCTCGATGAAGGAAAGTGGCGAGATGGGGGCGAAGTTGGCCTCTACACGGGGCAGGTCCCGGTCAAAGATGCTGGTCATGCGTTGTCTCCGTTGTTCGACTGTCGGTGCAGAATACCCCAGTGGCCATCCCCCAGACCTTCATCCAGGAACTGCTCAACCGCGTCGACGTGGTCGACGTGGTGGGTCGCTACGTGCAGTTGAAAAAGGGCGGCGCCAACCTCATGGGCCTGTGCCCATTCCACGGCGAAAAGTCGCCCTCGTTCAGCGTCAGCCCGACCAAACAGTTCTATCACTGCTTTGGTTGCGGCGCCAACGGGAATGCCATTGGTTTTCTGATGGAACACGCCGGCATGAGCTTCATCGAGGCGGTGAAAGACCTGGCCCAGCAGACCGGCATGCAGATTCCGGAAGACGAAGCCTCGCCGCAAGACCGCGAACGTGCCGCCCAGCAGCGGCAAAAGCAGGTCACGCTCACCGATGTGCTGGAAAAAGCCGCCCACGCCTATATCCAGCAGCTCAAGATCACGCCGCGCGCCGTGAACTACCTCAAAGGCCGAGG
Organism: Hydrogenophaga sp.; assembly: GCF_041633695.1. GTDB lineage: Bacteria > Pseudomonadota > Gammaproteobacteria > Burkholderiales > Burkholderiaceae_C > Hydrogenophaga. The sequence goes on along the minus strand of NZ_JBFJMY010000266.1, from coordinate 1,113 downwards.
GCTTTCGGGTGAAATCGCCAAGACCTTCGGCCTGGGTTATGCCCCGGAAGGCTGGCGCAGCCTGGCCAGCATTTTTCCGGACTATGCGGACATGCTGCTGGTCGAGTCCGGACTGGTGATCGAACACGCCGACGAAAAAGGCGCCGATGGAGAGAGCAAGCGCTACGACCGCTTCCGCGACCGCATCATGTTCCCGATCCGCAATGTCAAAGGCGAATGCATCGGCTTTGGCGGCCGCGTGCTCGACAAGGGCGAACCCAAATACCTGAATTCGCCCGAAACCCCGGTGTTCAGCAAGGGCCGCGAACTCTACGGCTTGTTCGAGGGCCGCACCGCCATCCGGGTCGCCGGCTACGCCCTGGTGACCGAGGGTTATATGGACGTGGTGGCGCTGGCGCAACTCGGTTTTGCCAACGCCGTGGCCACGCTGGGCACGGCCTGTACCTCGGAGCATGTGCACAAGCTGTTCCGTTTCACCGACGCGGTGGTGTTCAGCTTCGATGGCGACGGCGCAGGCCGACGCGCCGCGCGCAAGGCACTGGACGCCGCCCTGCCCTTGGCCACCGACACGCGCAGCGTGAAATTTCTCTTTTTGCCCGCCGAGCACGACCCCGACAGCTTCATCCGCGAAAACGGCACCGAAGCCTTTGCCCAGGCGGTCAAAGAAGCGGTGCCGCTGTCCCGGTTCCTGGTCGACGCGGCCGGCGCCGACTGCGACCTGACCACTGCCGAAGGCCGCGCCCGCATGGCCAGCCAGGCGCGCCCGCTCTGGAGCGCCCTGCCCGACGGCGCCTTGAAACGCCAACTGATCGGCGAGCTGGCCAGCGCGGTGGCTCTGTCCAGCCAGGATTTGCTGCAGCTGTGGCAACACGCCGGGAGCCCAGCCCGCACACAGCCGGGTACCGGCGGGGAAGCGGCGGCGCGGCAGGGCGAGACGCGCTACGACGGCGGTACCGCTGCGTCGCACGAATTCCGCCCCAGCGGCAACAGCCAGAGCTGGGACAACGGTCAAGGCAAAAAAGGCTACTCAAAGTGGCGAAAAGGCCCACCACAGCCGCCACGCATGCTGGGTGTGCGCCACACCGGCGGCAGCCGGGCCGACCGCGCCGTGGG